>DAOMPU010000020.1:0-979 GCA_035444925.1 Terricaulis sp.
AGAGGAAGCGGAAGCCCGCCCCGCCGGTGCCGATCTCTTCCTGCATGCGCACGATGTGGCCGAGATAGAGCGGCAGATATTTCTCCGCATCGGCCTGCTTGGACACTTTGACGATGTTGCGCCCCAAAAAGCGGATGCCGCGAATGCCCGCGATCGGCACCGGGCCGTTCATCGTCTTATAATTCCAGCGGATCGCCTTCTTGATCACGCTCTCGTAGTCGATCTCGCTGGGCACGTGCTCGGGATAATAGAGCTTGCCCTTGGCCTGCATGTCGCCCTTGGCGAAGCGCGCGCGGTTGAGCGCCGCGCCCTCGCAGCGCGTCACATCCTCAAACACCGGATCGCTGATCAGATACTCGCCCCCATCGCGGCCATAGACCACGATGTTGTGCGAGTTGAAGTGGAAACGCATTTCCTCCGGAAAATAGGGCAGCCAGAAGATGCAGGTTTGCAGCCCCACCGGGCGCCCGGCCGCCACGTGCTCGTCCAGCGCGCGCGCGCCTTCCATCGGATCGGAGAATTGCTTGGTCACCCATTTCATGCCGAGGCGCTTTTCCACGCCGCGGATGATCGAGCCCGGGAACATGCGATAGGCGATGACGGGCATGCCCGCCATCTTGATCATCGGCATGTACGCGAAGGTGAGCGAAGCGGAGATGCCGAACGCCATCGCCTCGCTCATCGGCAGGCCGCGATGGGTGAGCAGATTGGACACCACGCCGCTTTCGCAATGCGCGGACTGGCGGTGCTGGAAGGGAGCGCTTGCGTCAAACATCGGCTTGCGGCGCCGGCAGGTGGCGCAATTCGTCCACGGTGACGCCCATGGCGAACGCGTAGCGGGCGAGCATCTTTTCGCTGAGGCGCGCAAACACTGACGGTTTGAAGTGCCGCTTCACGCGCCAAGCCCACACGCCGGTGGTGGCCGATAGTGTCGCCACATCCATCCGGCGGGCGAACATATGATATTCCAGCGCGGAGG
>DAOMPU010000020.1:1004-17891 GCA_035444925.1 Terricaulis sp.
CGCCCGCGCGCGCGCCAGCGCCTCTTCCGCTTGACGCGTCAGCTCGGCCACGGCCGCCTGCGTCACGTAATTCTCGACGTCCCAGCCTTGCGACCGCACCCCTTCGTATTCGCCCTTGTCGTCCACGGCGTAGAGCAGCTTGCGCACGCCGCCATACGTTGTGGTGGGATCTTGGGGGACTTCGTCAGTCTTCATGCGCGGGTCACACCGCCGTCACTTGGAAGAAGCAGCCGCTGAAGCGCCCGCTTTCGGGCACCCAGCACAGCACGCGCTCGCCGCGCTTCAAATTGCCCGAACGCACCAGCTCATCGAGCATGATGTAGATCGAGGCCGCGCCGGTATTGCCGCGCGTGGTCAAGTTGGTGAACCAGCGCTCCAGCGGCACGTCGAAGCCGACCTTGAGCATCGCCTCGCGCAAGCGCGGGCGGAAGAATTCCGACGAATAATGCGGCAAGAACCAGTTCACCGCGTCAGGCTTCAGATTGTGCTTTTCCATGCAGAATTGCAGCGGCTTCTCGGCCGCGTAATGCATGATGTTTTCGTTCAGCAGGCGCACGTCCTGCTTCACCGCCATCACCGAATCGCGCGCGCGCTCTTCGCCCGTGAAGCGCGCCCAGCCTTTTAGCGAACCGTCCTCGTTTTTCACGCCGCCCGCATACATGCAGGTTTCCATCTGGCCGGCGTAGGATTGGATTTCGATCCAATCGAGGCGCAGATTGAGCGCGCCTTCGCGCGGGGCGTTCTGCAGCAGCATGGCGCCGGCGCCATCGGAGAGCATCCAGCGCAGGAAATCCTTTTCGAACGCGAGTTCGGGGTTGGCTTCGAGCGCGGCGACCTTGGCGTCCACTTCGGAGCTGTAATTCTTCGCGCCGAACACGGCCGAGGAAAGCTCAGAGCCGGTCGAGATCGCGCTCGCGTGCATGCCGGAGGCGACGGAGAAGTACGCATATTTCAGCGCCGAGGCGCCGGAGATGCACACCCCGCTGGTGGACACCACTTCGCAGGGCGGCAGCTCCAACTCGCCATGCACCATGACGCCATGCCCCGGCACGATCTGATCGGGGATCGAGGTGCCGCAGGCTAGCACGCCCGCTTGCGTCAGATCGAAATTCTGGGCGAGCTTGCGCACCGCCTCGGCCGCCAGCGAGGCGTTCGAGTGCGTGGGCGCCAGCGTTTCAGGATCGATCGCGTAATGGCGCGTCTTGATGCCGTTGGAGCGCAGCACCGTGCGGCGCGCGCGCGAGGGGCGCGCCCCCGGCTGGCCCAGCACGCGCTCCATATTGTCGTTATCGACGGGCGCGTTCGGCAGGAAAGACGCGGTCTGCGTAATGTAAACCGACTGCGTCATGCCTCACCCCGTTCCAGCAAATGCATCGACTCCCCCGAGGGCGCTGCAAAATAAGCCCGTTGCCGCCCAATCGCCTTCCTGGTCAAGGGCTTCAAGATCGCTTTGACGATCGCGAGCAGAGGCACGAGCGTAAAAACGATCAAGAACATGAATGCAATGTAGAGAAACAGCACGAGCGTGCGCAGCGGCGCCGCGATACGTCCTGCGCCGCGCAAAAGCGCCCCCCACAATCTAAAGCTGCGCTTGATGGTTTTTTCCGACTCGATCAGCGCCTCGCGCACATGCACCGCGCCAAGGCCGGTGAACATGGGCGTTGCGTCGGCGCGCGAACGCTCAGGCAGTTTTTCGGCGATGGCGCGCCCAAAGCGCGCGCAGCCGGCGATGTCCTCCGGCGAAACGCCGGCGCGCGGGACGAGGCCATTGAACCAAGGGCCTTTGTAGCCCGTCACCAGCCACATCGGCGTGGAGAAAAACGTGAAGGCGCTGTGCGCGCCGTCGGTCAGCACTGCGTTATCAACGATGCGCCCGCCGAGGCCGCCAACGATTTCCTTCACCCGCTCCTGCGCCATCAGCCACATGTTGCGGCACCCGCACAGCGTCACCACCGGGCGATCCTTGAACACGCGCTTGGCGCTCTCAGACTTAAGGAACGCCGTCACCGGCAGCGAGGGCTGCAGGAACCACACCTGATAGGCCAGGATGATAAGGTCGTAGTCTTTGTCGGGATCGATCGGCGCTTCGATCGGCTTCACGTCCTCGTACATCGTCTCGGGGAACGTGTTGAAGAAGCGCAGCACCGGCCAGGGAAACGGGTAGGCGTTCGCGGGCGCGAATTCGATAACATCGACCTCGAAATCGGCATGTTGCCGCAACGGCGCCAGGGTGGCGTCGAGAATTTCCCGCAACTGGCCCGTCTGCGAGAAATAGACCGCCAAAACCCGCTTCATAACCCTAACTACCCATCCCACTTGGGCCGGACTGAACACGTAAACGATGTTTCGGGCAACCCGACGCGCCGCATTTGCTCGCGCCTGCGGCGCCTGCGCCGCAGCGCAGCGCGCGTTACGCCAGCAGCAACTGACCTGAAGCCAGCATTTCGGCGCCGACTTTGACCGTAAAACGCACGCCGCCATTCTGCGGCGCGCCCCATTCCACGGTGAATTCTTCCCCCGGCTCCAGCGGGCGGGTGAACTTCATGCGCTTGACCCCAACGGCGCGGGCGCCCGTCCGCTGCGCCAGGTCAGCGACCAGGGAATCGAGAATCACCACGCCAGGCACGATCGGGCGCCCCGGGAAGTGGCCGGGCAAGGCGGGATGGTCGGCATCGATACGCAGCGTCACGGCGTCCCTTCAGTCTCAAGGCGATCGGGCTTATGCAGCGGCGCCGATCCTGGCAAGGAGCCCTCATGCCGCTCGACCGCGACGCCATTGCGCGCCTTATCCCGCACCAGGGGGCGATGTGCCTGCTGGCGCAGGTTGCCGCTTATGACGGCGTTTCGATCGTCTGCGAGGCTGACAGCCACGCCGATCCGGCCAATCCGCTGCGCAACGCAGCAGGCCTGCCCGCCAGCGCGGGCATCGAATACGCCGCCCAGGCCATCGCGCTCCACGCCGCGCTGCGCAAATCTGAAGGCGGGGCGGCCGGCCGGGGCTATCTCGCGGTGCTCAGCGACGTGCGCTGGGCCCGCGAGCGGCTGGATGACCTGCCCGCGCCGCTGCTGGTCAAAGCCGAGCTGCTGGCCGACACCGGCGGCGGCCTGCAATACCGCTTCCAGCTGGAAAGCGCCGGGGCGGTCGTGCTGGAGGGCACGCAGGTGATTGCAAAAGCCTGAGGCCGCCCGCTTAGCCGGCTCCAAGCCTTGACCCAGCCCCCGGCGCACCCCAACCACCCTCTCATGCGCGTGATCACCAAGACCGCCGACCTGGAAACCTTCTCCCGCGAACTCAGCCGCGGCGATTTCTTCGCCGTCGATACCGAATTCATGCGCGAGACGACCTATTGGCCGAAGCTCTGCCTGATCCAAGCCGCGGGGCCCGAAAGCGAAGCGGTGATCGATCCGCTGGCGGAAGGGCTGGACCTGGCGCCGTTCCTTGAAGTGATGGCCGATCAGAAGGTGCTCAAGGTCTTCCATGCCGCGCGGCAGGATCTGGAAATCTTCCTGAAACTCGGCGGCGCGCTGCCTGCGCCCGTGTTCGATACGCAGATTGCGGCCATGGCGTGCGGCTGGGGCGATTCGATCGCCTATGACGCGCTGGTGCAGCAGGTGCTGAAGCGGCGCCTGGATAAATCCTCGCGCTTCACCGATTGGAGCCGCCGGCCGCTCTCGGACAATCAGCTTGTGTACGCGCTGGCTGACGTCACGCATCTGCGCGACATCTATCCGAAAATCCAAGCCAAGCTGGAAAGCGAAAACCGCGCCCATTGGCTCGATGAAGAGCGCGCGAACCTCACCGATCCTGAAATCTACGACACCACGCCGGAAAACGCCTGGAAGCGGCTCAAGCTGCGCAAAACCACCAGCGATTATGTGCTGGGCCTGCAAGTGGCCGCCGCCTGGCGTGAGCGCCAGGCGCAGCTGCGCGATGTGCCGCGCGGGCGCATCGTCAAGGATGAGGCGCTCTACGAGATCGCCGAGCACCGCCCGAAAACGCCCGCCGATTTCGACCGCATGCGCGCGGTGCCGCGCGGTTTCGGCAATTCCCGCTCCGCGCAGGAATTGATCCATGCGCTCGAGCGCGCGTTCGCCGATCCGCAGCGCCCGCACTACAAGCATGAGCGCAGCGCGCCCACCCCGCCCGGCATCGGCCCGACGATCGAGCTCTTGAAAGTGCTGCTGCGCTACGAGGCGGATACGCATTCTGTGGCGCCGCGCCTAATCGCCTCGGCCGCCGATGTCGAAGCCATCGCCGCCGATGACAACGCCGACGTGCCCGCGCTGCGCGGCTGGCGGCGCGAAGTGTTCGGCGAGCGCGCGCTGGCGCTGAAGCACGGCAAGCTGGCGCTCAAGCTGAAGAACGGCAAGGTGGCGGTCGAGGACGCCGCCTAGAGCCTTTTCCGTTCCGATGGAATCGGAACGGGGCTCTAGGTTTTTGATGAAGCATCATCTTATCGAGAACCGGCGTCCACTTCTTCGGATGATGCTCTAGCCAAAACGGCATGCCAGCCCTGCGCGGGCCCTTGGGGCTGTCATCACCTCTTCATTGAAACGTCGCCCCTGCGTCGCAGGAGGCGCCTATCGCCCGCTCCAACATTGGAGGGGTTAAATGAACTGGCAAAGCAAACTCATGGCTTCTGCCGCCGCTATCGCGGCGTTCAGCGCAGCACCGGCCTGGGCCAACGAAATCAGCGGCCAGGTGACCGACCGCAGCGAAGTGCAATCGCTCGAAGGCGCGCAGATCGAGATCGTTGAGCTGCGCCGCAGCACGCAAAGCGCCATCGACGGGCGCTTCCGCTTCGCCGACGTGCCGGCCGGCCAATATACGCTGCGTGTGCGTTACGCCGCCGCCGCGCCGCAGACGCTTTCCGTCACCGTGCCGGCCACGGGCGTGTCCAACGTCAACATCGCGCTTGCCGCCGCTGCGGGCACGGACGAAATCCTCGTCATCGGCCAGCGCGCCAGCCTTGCCAGCTCGATCTCGCGCCAGCGCGCCTCCGACACGGTGGAAACCGTGCTGACGCGTGACGGCATCGGGCATTTCCCCGATCAGAACGTCGCGGAATCGGTGCGCCGCGCGCCGGGCGTGAACGTGCTGAACGATCAAGGCGAAGGCCGCTTCGTGGCGGTGCGGGGTTTGAGCCCCGATCTCAACGCCGCCTCGATCAACGGCGTGCGCGTCACTGCGCCGGAGGCGGATGTGCGCTCGGTCGCGCTCGATGTGATCCCCTCGGATCTGATCGAATCGATCGAAATCCAGAAGTCGCTGACGCCGGATATGGACGCCGACAGTCTCGGCGGTTCGATCAATATTCAAACCACGCGCGGCTTCGATCGCCGCGAGCCCTTGCTCGCGTTCCGCGGCGAGATGAGCTACAACGATCTCAACACCGAATGGTCTCCGCGCTATAGCGTCGATTTCGCGCGCGCGTTCGGCAATCTGGGCGTGGCCGGGGGCCTTTCCTACACCAACCGCACCTTCTCCACCGACAACGTCGAGATGGACGGCTGGGATGAAGAGGGCGGGATAGCCTTCGCCGAAACGGTGGAATACCGCGATTATGACGTGGAGCGCACCCGCATCGGCGGCTCGTTCTCACTTGATTATCGCCTCGGCAATCACACCACGCTTTACGCCCGCGGCCTGCATTCGATCTTTGAAGATCAGGAATATCGCGGCCGCCTCACCTTCGAATCGGGCGCCGACGCGCTGACCGGGGGCACGGCGACCAGCGCCAGCTTCCTTTCGCTCGACGATGAGGACGGCATGCTGCGCGTGGAGCGCGACATGAAGGATCGCTACGAAGAGCAGACCATTTCCTCGCTGCTGTTCGGCGGCGAGACGGACCTCAATTCCTGGCGCTTCCGCTACGAGGCCTCCTGGTCGTTCGCGGAAGAACAAGAGCGCGGCTCGCTCGATCCCGTCAGCTTCCGGCGCGATTTTGAAAATCCGGGCGAACTCGGCGTCACGTTCGATTACGCCAATTGGCGCATCCCCGGCTACACGATCACCGCCGGCGAGGCGCTGTTCCTCGATCCGGAGGAATTCGAATTCAACGAAGTTGAACGCACCAGCGTGAGCGACAGCCAGGACGAAGAATTCGCCTATCGCCTGGACGCCACGCGCACGTTCGCGCTGGCTCAAGGATCGTTCGAGCTGCAATTCGGCGCGCGCCAGCGCTTCCGCGACAAGACCTACGACGCCAACATCGACTTCTACGAGATGGATGATCTGACGCTGGCCGATTTCCTCGGCGCCGCCAGTTATGGCCTGGCCGACATCGATCCGATCCCGTCGCAGACCAGTTTCCGGCCGTTCTTCAATCAGAACTTCGCGGGCTTTGAGCGCGCGCTGATCGACAGCACGTTCGACTCGCTCGTCTCCGACTACGCGGTCGAGGAAAACATCAGCGCCGCCTATGTCATGGGCCGCTACGAAAACGGCCCGCTGCGCGTCATCGGCGGCCTGCGCTATGAGCGCACCGAACAAGAGGTTTCAGCCAATCTGGTCGAGCTGGTCGAAGAAGGCGGCGTTTACGCGGGCTCAGGCACGCTCGTCGCGGACGATGACGATCAGGTCTATGTCACGCCCACCGGCTTTGAGCGCTCCTACGAAAACTGGCTGCCAAGCGTCAATCTGCGCTTTGAAGCGGGTGAGGATGTGGTGTTGCGCGCGGGCGTTTATCGCAGCGTGCTGCGCCCGCGCCCCGGCCAGATCGCTCCGCGCTTCATGGTCGAGCAGAACGACGGCGGCGATCGCGAAGGCGAATTCGGCAACCCGGCGCTCGAGCCCTACGAAGCGTGGAATTACGACGCCACGGCCGAATGGTATTTCGCCTCCAACGCGGTGCTGCAAGCGGGCGTCTTCTACAAGACGATCGACAATTTCATCGTCGACCTCAGCGTGGACGGCCGGCCGGACGATCCGTTCGGCGGCGTGTTCAACGGCGTCGCGTATGATGAAGCGGTGATCCCAGTAAACGGTGAAGAAGCCACCGTGTGGGGCTTTGAGCTGGGTTACGCGCAAGCGCTCGACTTCCTGCCGAGCGTGCTGGGCGGCCTGGTGATCAGCGCCAATTACACCTACACCGACAGCGAAGGCGAAGTGTTCGGCCGCACCATCCAGCTGCCGGCCTCTTCCGAGCACACCTACAACATCACCCTCGGCTATGACAGCGGCCCGCTCGATGTGCGCTTCGCGATCTCGTATCGCGATGGCTATCTCGATGAACTCGGCGGCGCGCCCGGCGAGGATCGCCTGATCGAAGAGCACATCCAGTACGACCTCACCGTGAAGTACGACATCACCGATCGCGTGCAGATCTACACCGAGTTCGTGAACCTTGGCGATGAGCCTTACGTCGCCTACCAGACCGGCCCGGCGGGCGCGGCGCGCCTGCTGCAATACGAAGAATATTCGTGGACCGGCAAAATCGGCCTTCGCGCTCAATTCTAATGCGCTGCGCGGCGCCGGGCTTTGACCTGGCGCCGCGCTTGGCACATCCGCACAACAACAAAGAAAGAAAACCTCATGCGCCTGATGATCACCGCCGCCGCGCTCGCGCTGCTCGGCGCCTGCGCAAGCTACCCCACCGTCACGCCCGTGCGTGAAACCGCGATCGTGCATTCGGTGGAGGATTCAGCGGACGATCCGGCCATCTGGGTGGCGGCTGATCCGCTGCAAAGCCTGGTGATCGGCACGCAGAAAAAAGGCGGGCTCTATATTTATGATCTGAACGGCGCGCTGGTGCAGGAAGTGCCGGGCGGGCAACCGAACAATGTCGATCTACGCGATGGCTTCGCCTGGGCCGAGGGCGCAAGCCCCATCGTGGCCGCCAGCGACCGCAGCGATAATTCCATCGCCATCTGGCGCCTCGACCCGGCCACGCGCCAACTTGACGCGACGCCGCGCGCGCGCATCGCCACCGGCTTTGTGGAAGTGTACGGCTTTTGCCTTGGCCGCATGGGCGAGGATTTCGTCGCCATCGCCACCGACCGCGACAGCGGCGATCTCGGCGTTTGGCGCATCGTCGCCGGCGCTGACGGCGCGCTTACGGGCGAGCGCATCGTCACCTATTCGCTCGGCACGATTTCCGAGGGCTGCGTCGTCGATGACGAGACCGGCGATTATTACATCGCCCAGGAAGATTCCGCGATCTGGCGCGCCGCGCTGAGCGACGCCACCGGCGAAGGCCGCCGCACGATCGACCGCATCGGCGAAGGCGAGTTGCACGCCGACATCGAGGGCCTTGGCCTTTGGCTGGCGCCCAATGGCGGCGGCTATCTGGTCGCCTCGATCCAGGGCAAGAACCGCTTTGCGGTGTATGATCGCGGCGGCGACAACGCGTTCCGCGGCGTCTTCCGCATCGGCGCCACCGCCGATGGCGCTATCGACGGCGTGCAGGGCACGGACGGGCTCGACGTCACCTCGGCGCCTCTCGGCCCGGACTTCCCGCAAGGCCTGCTGGTTTTGCACGACGATCCCAACACGCTCCCGCGTGACCGCGAGAACTTCAAATACGTCTCGTGGGCGGATGTGGCCGCGGCGCTCGGGCTCGATTAGAGCCCGGCCGCTGCGGCGCAGCCGGCTTTGAAGTCGTAATCGACTTCGCTGGCGCAATCGGGCCAATGGCCGGTCTCGATCCAATATTGGGCGAGGCCAAAGCGCGCGGCGAGCGCGGGAAAGCGCTTGTAGCGCCAGATCGGCGCGCCGCCGTTGGAGACAAACAGCTGCAGCGATGATTGCGCGCGCGCCATGCCGAACGCGTCGTGATTGTCCGGCCGGATCGGGCGGCCCGTATCCATCGCGTGTTCGAGCACGTCGAACGCGCGATCGGCGAGCCCCATGCCGGCGATCATCATCAGGGTGGAAAGCGCGAGCGGCCCCGGCGCGGCTTCAATCGTGCCGAGCAATGCCGCGCACGCTTGCAAGCGCTCCGCCTCCGGCAGGCGCAGCAGCGCCACGTAATTGCGCAGCACATCGACGTCGCGCTCGTTCACGCCGCGCCCAGGCGGGGCGCCCGGCTCGGCCAGCGCGATCGCTTCATTAAGGCGCCCGGCCAGGCAGAGCGTCACCCAGGTACGATACCAAACGAACGGCGAATCCGGCCAGCGCGCCCAGGCGGCGTGGATAATGTCGAGCGCGGTGTCGGTATCGCCGCGCGCGGCCGCGAGGCTGGCGCGGATGCCCTCCACGGCGGGCCCCAACGGATCGAGCCGGCTCGCCCGCTCCACCGCCGCGCCCGCTTCACGCAGCCGGCCCACGCCATAAAGATACGCCGCGCGCCCCACCTGAAAGGCGGCGTCGTGCGGCGTGCGCTTCAGCGCTTCGTTGATCAGCGCCAGCTTTTCGCCATGCGCGCTGAAACCCGGCTTCAGCAGCGAGAGCGCGGCGAACGCCTGGGCGCAATCGGGATCGAGCTGGAGCGCCTTCTCCGCCGCTTCGCGCGCGCAATTGTGCAGCGGCTCGCCGATAATGTCGCGGTCGCGCGGCAGCAGGAACGCGCGCACGCTGGCGAGCGCGGCCCAGCCTTGCGCAAATTCCGGCGCGATCTGCACGCAATGCTCCAGCAGCGTCTGCGCCTGCTCTTCGTCCACATCGCTCAGCAGCAGCCACACCTGGCGCGCGCGCAGGTAAAGCTCGTATGCGGTGGAATCTATGCGGGCGGCGTTGCGCTGGGTTTGCGTCAGCGAGTAGCGCAGCGCCGCGGCCACCTTGGCGGCGATGGCTTCCTCCAGCGCGAACACATCCGCGCGGTCTCCGTCATAACGCTCGCTCCAGATCGCCACGCCCGTATCGGCGTCGATCAATTGCACGCCCACGCGCAGGCGCTGGCCCCCGCAGCGCACCGCGCCGTCCAGCACGTGGCTGGCGCGCAAGGCTTCGGCCGCTTGGCTCTTGCGCGCGCCGCGGAACTGAAACGCCGAGGTGCGCCCGATCACTTTGAGCTCGGATTGGCTGAGCAGCGTGCGGATGATTTCATCGGCCACGCCATCGGAGAAATAAGCCATCTCCGCTTCGTCGCTCTCATTGTCGAACGGCAGGATCGCCAGCACGTAATCGCCGCGTTTGCCGGGCGCGCGCGCGGCGGGCACCGCTTCGAGCGTAAAGAGCTCGATCGTCTCGCTCATTTTATCGAGCTGCACCTGCCCGAACGGGTGCAGCCGCTTGGCCAGCTTGCCGCGCACCGCGCGCTGCACATCCACTGAAACCACCACCACGCCGGGGGGCGCCAATTGCTGCAGCCGCGCCGCGACATTGACGCCGTGGCCCAGCAGATCGCCGCGCGGGGTGGCGATCACATCGCCCACATGCACCCCGACGCGCACGCGCCGGCCCTGCTGGCCCCCGCGCAGCGCGTCCGCGGCCGCCATCGCGCCCGCAGCGGAGCAGAATTCCAGCATGAAGCCATCGCCGGCGGTGTTGAAGATGCGCCCGCCTTGCTGCTCAGCCAGGCCCTCCAAAAGCGTGCGCAAGCCGGTGACGAGGGCGGCGGCTTCCGCCTCGTCGATCTCGGCCAAAGCCGAAAAGCCCGCGATGTCGATCGACATGATCGCGGCTAGCCTGCGGGGGCCTGTTTCCTCGCTCACCGGGCACCCTTAGCACAGGCGCGCACGGGCGCCGAACCTACACGTCCTGGAAAAACGGCTCCACCGGGCCGGAATATTTGATGGTCAACTGCTTTCCCTTGCGGTCCAGCGTCTTGCCCACAGCCAGGCGCACCCAGCCCTCGCTGACGCAATATTCCTCGACGTTGGTTTTCTCTTCGCCCTTGAAGCGAATGCCCACGCCGCGCTCCAAGATGGCTTCGTCGTAATACGGGCTGTCGGGATCGACCGAGAGGCGGTCGGGCGGGGTGTCGCTCATGTCGTTTTCAACTCCGCGGTGAGGCCGAGCGCGGCGGCGGCGGCGTCCAGCCGGCGCTGCGCGGTTTCGGTGGCCAAGTGCGCTGCGCTCTTCTTCACACGAAGCTGCAGCCTTTCGTCAACCACCGCGACCTCGAACGCTTCCAAGAGCTCACGGCTGCGCCCGGAAATATCGCCCCCCAGCCGCAGCGCCGCGCCCAGGGCGGCGGCGGCGGCGCGGCGTTCGTCGCTCAGCAAGCGCACATAGGCGGGCGCGGCGCGCGGGGGCGCCTTGGCGTAGCGGTGATGGATGGCCGCCGCCAGGAAGGCGCGCTCTTCATGGCTGATCGCCGCCAGCGGCGCGCGCAAGATGAGATCGAACATCACCTCCACCCGCTGATCGGGATGGAGCGGGCCGCCCATATCCGCCAGGCGCGCCGCCGCGCCGCGCAGCACGCGATCATGGCGCGCGGAGAAAATCTCCGGCTGGCGCACGAACATGGGCGCGATCCATTGCTCCAAAGCCGGCCCGAACGCACGCGCGCGCTCCCAGCGCCCGGCCAGCGCCTCGGCCGCCGCAATCAGCGGATGGGCGCTCAGCGCCGCCTCGCTCATGCGCTCCACCAGCACGCCCTCGCGCAAGCCGAAGGCGGAGAGGATGACGCGATCAAACTGCCCCGCCAGCATCACGCGCTCCAGCACGGCGGCGGCGTAGGGCAGCGATTCCGCGCGCTTTGCCGCCGCTTCCTCCAGCCGCTCCAGCGAGCGCTTGCTCTGCTTGCGCACCACATCCGCCAGCTTCAGCACATCGGCGCGCGACATCTCATAATGATGCAGCACGCCGAGCGGATGGTTGCGGAAGCTCATGTCGATACGTGCGATCGCGCGCCATGCGCCGCCGACCGCGTAGAAATCCCCGCCCTTGCGCTTGATCGCTTTGGCGCCCGCTAAAATATCGGCCGCCTGCTTGGAGACGCGCTGATACTCAAAGCCCTCGTCACGCGCGAGCGCGAGCGGCCCGAGCGCGAACGTCTCTCCCGCGCCGGGGCGGCCTTCGTTCATAGGGATAAGCTCAAGGCTCGCACCGCCAAGATCGCCGACCACGCCGTTTGCTTCCGGCGCCCCGGCGCTGACGCCGAGCGCCGAGAGGCGCGCTTCTTCGGCGCCGTCGAGAATGCGCAGCTTAAAGCCGGTTTCCGCCCGCACGCGCTCGGCGAAGGCTCTGCCGTCGCGCGCTTCGCGCACCGCGGCGGTGGCGACGGGAAACACGTCCTTCACGCCCAGCGCATCGACCATGGTCGAGAAACGGCGCAGCGCGCGCAGCGCCGCGTCCACGCCGTCTTCAAGCAAAAAGCCGTTCTTGGGCAGATCGCGCCCCAGCCCGGCCATCACCTTCTCGTTGAGGATGGGCGTCATCGCGCGCCCGTCGATGCGATAGATGACCAGGCGCACCGAGTTGGAGCCCACGTCGATCACGGCGGCCTCTTGGCCGTCCTTCAAATGGCCGCGCCCGCTCATGGGCGCGCGCCTTTAATAGCCGCGCGCGCCGATGTGATCGAAAGCCGCCGGCGCGTCGCCTTTGAGTGCGCGCCCGCGGCCCGAGAGGCTCGGGTTGCGCATGAAATAATTATGCGCGCTGAACGGCTCGTCAGGCAGCTTCGCAACATCGACCCGCTTAAACACCCCGTCCTGATCCATGTACCACGATTGCGCCTCGTCGTTGAGGTTGGCGACCATGATTTGGTCAAGTACTTGCTGGTGTACGGTGGGATTTTCAACCGGGCACATGACCTCGACCCGGCGATCCAGGTTGCGCGGCATCCAATCGGCGGAGGAGAGGAACACTTTGGCCTTGGGGTGCGGCAATTTCGCCCCGCCGCCGAAGCAGACGATTCGCGAATGCTCGAGGAAGCGGCCCACAATCGACTTGACGCGGATGTTCTCGCTCATCCCCGGCACGCCGGGGCGCAGGCAGCAAATGCCGCGCACCACAAGATCGATCTTCACGCCTTCATTGGAGGCGCGATAGAGCGCATCGATGATTTCCGGATGCACCAGCGCGTTGAGCTTGGCCCAGATCGTTGCAGGACGCCCCGCGCGCGCATGCTCGATTTCCTCATCGATCAGCGCCAACAGCGTGGATTTCACGTCGATCGGACTCATCGCGATCTTTTCCAGCTGCGCGGGCCGGGCATAGCCGGTCACGAAATTGAACAGCCGCCCCGCGTCGCGCCCAATCGCGGGATCGCAGGTGAACAGCGATAGATCCTGATAGATGCGCGCCGTGATCGGGTGATAATTGCCGGTGCCGAAATGGGTGTAGGTGCGCAAGCCATCGGCCTCGCGGCGCACCACGAGGCTGACCTTGGCGTGGGTTTTGAACTCGATGAAACCGTACACCACCGAGGCGCCCGCGCGCTCCAACATCTGCGCCTGGCGCAAATTCGCTTCTTCATCAAAGCGCGCCTTCAGCTCGATCAGCGCGGTGACGTTCTTGCCGGCTTCGGCCGCGGCCACCAGCGCGGCCACGATCGGGGAATCGCGCGAGGTGCGGTAGAGCGTCTGCTTGATCGCCACCACGGCCGGATCGGCCGCCGCCTGGCGGATGAATTGCACCACCGAGTCAAACGACTCGTACGGGTGATGCACCAGGATGTCCTTGACGCGGATCGCGGCGAAGCTATCGCCGCCGAAATCCTTGATGCGCTCAGGAAAGCGCGGCTCATAGCGCGTGAACTTCAGGTCCGCCCGCTCGATCTGCACCAGCTCGCTGAGCGCAGAGAGGCCGAGCATGCCGTCGATGATCACCACGTCGCGCGGATCGGCTTCGATCTCGCGCACGATCGAGGCGCGCAGATCGTCCGGCATCGTGGATTCGACCGTGAGGCGCACGATGTCGCCCAGCCGGCGCTCTTTCAGGCGCGCTTCAAACTCGCGCACCAGATCTTCGGCCTCTTCGGCGATTTCAATGTCGCTATCGCGCACCACGCGGAAGGCGCCTTGCGCCTCAAGCTTGTGGCCTGGGAAAAGCTCATCCAGGAACAGCGTGATGGCATGCTCAAGCGTGATGAAGCGCCGCTCCCCGCGCTCGCTCTCGCGTGCGGGGGTGATGTCGATAAAGCGCGCCACTTGCGAGGGCACGGGGATCAGCGCGGTCAGCGCGCGCCCATCGCCCTTGCGCTTCAGCTTCAGCGCCAGCGCAAAGCCAAGATTGGGAATGAACGGAAACGGGTGCGCCGGATCGACCGCCAGCGGCGTCAGCAGGGGAAATACTTCCGCCATGAAAACCGGCTTCAGCCATTTGCGCTCGGCTTCGCTCAAATCCTCGCCGTTCAGCACGGCGATGCCGGCGCCGCGCAGCAGGGTGCGCAGCGCGGCCCAATCCTTCTGCTGGCGCGCGATCAGATCGGTGGCGTCGGCGTGGATGCGCGTCAGCTGCTCGGCGGGCGTCAGCCCGTCCTGGCTCAAAATCGACGCGCCGGACTTGGCCTGCTCATGCAGGCCCGCCACGCGCACCATGTAGAATTCATCGAGGTTGGAGGCGGAGATGGAAAGAAAGCGCAGCCGCTCCAGCAGCGGATGGCGCTCGTTTTCGGCCTCTTCCAGCACGCGCGTATTGAACGCGAGCCAGGACAGCTCGCGGTTCAAGAACCGTTCTGGGCTCTCAAGCGTCGGCGTGTTCTTCGCCTCGGCCCGCGTCTTCTTGCGCGGCTTCGCCATCTGTTAACCGTCTCCCGCGGCCCCCCACTGGGCCTCGACCTTTTCCAACGCCTTGCGCGCCGCGCCCAAAGCCACCGGCCGTGATCCTTTGATCAGGTCGGCGTCCAGAGCGGCGGCCCATTGATGGGCTGCCGCAAACGTCCGCGGCAGCCGGCGCGCCAGATATCTTGCAGCGTTATCGCTCAATTGAATGAATTGTTCGCGACATATCCGGCGTAAAACCACCTCCATCAGCGCTTCATCGGGCTCTCCGAGGCGCGCAACGGCGATATTCGTCAGCCTGGAGCGCAAATCCGGTATGGTTGCCGGCCAGTGAACGGGCTCGCGCTGGCCCACCAGCAGCACCGCGCCGCCGCCGGTGCGCGCCATGTCCAGCACGCGCCAGAGCATCGCCTCATCGGCGTCCGCGTCCGCATCATCGATCAGAATGCGGCCCTGCGCTTCGCGAAAGATGGCGGCCGCATCGTCGGGATTGGCGCGCGGGGAAACCTGGCGCGCGCCCGCTTCCAGCGCCCAAGCCAGCGCCAAATGCGTCTTGCCTGAGCCCTGCGGCCCCGAAAGCGCCAGCGCCGCGCCCGGCCAGGTGCGCCATTCGGTGACGAGGCGCGCCGCGTCCCGGTTGGCGCCGGCCACGACCAGCGTGTCGGGCGCGCGTTCGCCCATGCGGAATTCAAAGAGGCGCGGCTGGCGCATCTATCTCCTGACGACGCGCAGCACCGGCCCAGCCGCGGTTTGCTCCAGGCGGATGCCGCGCCGCTCAAGCTCAGCCGCCAATTGGCTGGAATCGCCGACGAACGAGAAGGAGACAAGCGCGCCCTCGCGGCCCACGGCCTCGATGCGGATTTCGGAGATCAGCGTTTGCGCCGCGCTTTCAAGGCCGGCCTTGATGCGCTCCCACTGATCCTGATCGGTGTAGAGCGCCGAAGCGGAGATGCGCGCGCGCTGGCCCCCGCCAACAGCAACACGGCTCTTCCATTCGTTCTGGATGCGCAGATTGGCCTGCTCGGCCAGCGAGGCCAGCGCGGCGCGCACGTCCGAGCCGTTGATGCGGGCCGTCACTTCGCCGCGGTCGCGCCGGGCGTTTCCATCCACCTCCACCAAGGCGGCCGTTGCGGTCGCGCCCTGCACGCGCAGCGTGGCGTAGAGCGCGGAAGCGGCGGCGGCGCCTTGCGCATACGGCGCGGCGGCTTGCCAATCGGGCGCGCCTTGCAGCGCTTCGGGCGCCACCGCCAGCGGCGCAAGCTCATCGCCATAGCCGCCCTGCGCCCACACGGCGCGCCAGAGCGCCGCCGTTTCAGGCGGCACGCCGTCGGTGGCGATGGGCGCGACCAGGATCGGCGACGTGCGCGTATCCACCACGGCCAGCTGATAAGAGCGCAGCAGCGTGCGCACGCTTGAAGGATCGAACCGCACCGTGAGGCGGCCAATGTAGCGGGTGGAGGAGCGGCGCTCCTCCTCGACATCCACGCTCAGCACCAGGCGCTGCAGCATCGCGTCATCCGCCGCCGGAAGCCCCATGCGGGAAAGCTCGTCCGGCACGGTGAGGCGGCGCACCAGGCGCTCAAAGCCCTGGCGCTGGGCGGCGTTGAAAGCCGCCTCCTGGGCCGCGGCCGCGTTGGCGGCGGTTTCGTCCACATGGACGCCGCCCACGGCGTAAACATTGTCGCGGACCTGGGCGCTTGCGAGCCCCGGCGCGAACGCGCACAAGGCCGCCAGGGCGAAAGCGGCGAATACGGCCAAAGGCGTGGCTTTCATCGAGAACCTCGTTGCGCAGGGATTACCAAGCCTACCCGGCGCGGAATCGCCTATCAATGCGGCGGCATTTGGAAACATCACTTGACCCAATCTCACGGAACAAACGGCCTGACCTATCGTGACGCCGGCGTCGATATCGACGAGGGCGAGCGCCTGGTCGATCTGATCAAGCCCGCGGCGAAATCCACAGCCCGCCCCGGCGCTGAAGCCGCTCTCGGCGGATTCGCGGCCGTGTTCGACCCAAAAGCCGCTGGATTCAAAGACCCGCTGTTCCTGGCCACCACGGACGGGGTGGGCACCAAGCTCAAAATCGCCATCGAAAGCGGCCGCCACGAGACGGTCGGGATCGATCTGGTCGCCATGTGCGTGAACGATCTTTCGGCCCAAGGCGCCGAGCCGCTGATGTTCCTTGATTATTACGCCACCGGAAAGCTCAACGCCGAGGACGCCGCCAAGGTGGTGCTAGGCATCGCCGAAGGCTGCCGCCAGGCCGGCGCGGCGCTCGCCGGGGGCGAGACGGCGGAAATGCCGGGCATGTATGCCAAGGGCGAGTACGACCTCGCG
>DAOMPU010000021.1:0-17698 GCA_035444925.1 Terricaulis sp.
CGGCTCGATGCCGGGCCGCGTCATCCAGTCGATGAAGAAGGCCAAGAGCGGCAATCCGCTTTTCCTGCTCGACGAGATCGACAAGCTGGGCGCTGATTATCGCGGCGATCCGGCGGCGGCTTTGCTCGAAGTGCTCGATCCCGAACAGAACAACACGTTCAACGACCACTATCTCGAAGTGGATTACGATCTCTCGGACGTGTTGTTCATCACCACGGCCAACAGCCTCAACATGCCCCAGCCCTTGCTGGACCGCATGGAGATCATCCGCATCCCCGGCTACACCGAGGATGAGAAGGTCGAGATCGCTAAGCGCCACTTGCTGCCCAAGCAGCTGGAGCTGAACGCGCTCAAGGACAAGGAATTCTCCGTTTCCGATGGCGCGATTCGCGATCTCGTGCGTCGCTACACGCGCGAAGCGGGCGTGCGCTCGCTGGAGCGCGAGCTCTCAAATCTGGCGCGCAAAGCCGTGCGCGAGATTGAGCAGAAGAAAAATTCCAGCGTCCACGTCACGGAAGAGAACCTTCCCGATTATGCCGGCGTTTGGAAATATCGCTTCGGCGAAACCGAGCTTGAAGATCGGGTCGGCGTGGTCACTGGGCTCGCTTGGACTGAAGTCGGCGGCGATTTGCTGACGATTGAGGCCGTCTCCATGCCCGGAAAGGGCGCGATGACGGTGACGGGCAATCTGCGCGAAGTGATGAAGGAATCGATCTCCGCCGCTTCGTCCTATGTGCGCTCGCGCTCGATCCAGTTCGGCGTGAAGCCGCCGGTGTTCCGCCAGCGGGACATCCACGTCCACGTGCCCGAGGGCGCGACGCCCAAGGACGGCCCCTCGGCCGGCGTGGCGATGGCCACCGCGATCGTCTCGGTGC
Source organism: Terricaulis sp. (assembly GCA_035444925.1). Lineage (GTDB taxonomy): Bacteria > Pseudomonadota > Alphaproteobacteria > Caulobacterales > Aquidulcibacteraceae > Vitreimonas. The sequence continues at coordinate 876 of DAOMPU010000021.1, forward strand.
TCACCGGCGTGCCGATCCGCAAGGATGTGGCGATGACCGGCGAGATCACCCTGCGCGGGCGCGTATTGCCGATCGGCGGCCTCAAGGAGAAGCTGCTGGCGGCGCTGCGCGGCGGCATCCGTACCGTGCTGATTCCGAAGGACAACGAGAAAGATCTCGCCGACATCCCGGAGAACGTGAAATCGGGTCTTGAGATTGTTCCCGTGTCCACCGTGGATGAGGTGCTGGCCAAGGCGCTTGCGGGCGCGCTGACCCCGGTGGAATGGACCGACGAGGACGAGCTGGCCGAAGGCCGCGCGGCCGGCGGCGGTGAACGCGAGGGCGCGCGCCCCCACTAGGGCGCGCGTTTTTCCCCTTATAAAGCTTGCGCTTGGGGTGACATTACTCCTAGCGTCACATTCGGAATCGGTGCGCGGGGGCGCCGATCGACGACGTAAACGTGCTTCAACGCATCTCATGCGGGGGTCAGAATGAACAAAGCAGAATTAGTCGCCGATGTCGCCGAGCGTATCGGCGAGCCCAAAATGCGCGCGGAAGAAATCGTCAACGCCGTATTCGAAGCGGTGACGGACGCACTCAAGCGTGGCGACGACGTGCGTTTGCCATCGTTCGGCGTTTTTGACGTGAAGGACACCGCCGCGCGCGTGGCGCGCAACCCGCAGACCAAGGAAGAAGTGCAAGTGCCGGCCGGCAAGAAGGCGCGCTTCCGCCCCGGCAAAGCGCTCAAAGACGCTCTAAACGGCTAAGAGAGCGGCTAGGATTTAAAGGGGAAGGGCGGCTCGCTAAAGGGCCGCCCTTTTCTTATGCGCCAAGCCCGTGTAGCGAGGGGCCGAAAGGCGATCGACCATGCTGGCGAAAATCTTCCGTCCCGCGAAAAACGCGATGCAATCTGGCCAGGCGGCGACGCGCAAATGGCGTCTCGAATTTGTCGCCGCCGCGGCGCCGCGCACGGAGGCGCTGATGGGCTGGACCAGCTCCGCCGACCCGAACGGCCAGGTCCGCATCGATTTCGACACCAAAGAGCAGGCGATCGAGTTTGCGAGAGCGCACGCCATTCCTCACCAGGTGATTGAGCGGCCCGACCCCGCGCGCATCCCCCGCGCCTATGGCGACAATTTCGCCTTCACCCGCCGCGAGCCCTGGTCCCACTAAAGACGCCCGCGTGCTAGCAACGCCGCTACGGCCCCGTAGCTCAACTGGATAGAGCAGCCGCCTTCTAAGCGGCCGGTTGCGTGTTCGAGTCACGCCGGGGTCGCCATGCGCCGCCGTCCGCGAACATTAAACCGGGGTAAATAAGGGGTGACGCCCCGGCGCCTCCGCGCTAGCATCCGCGCTCCTTTTTCTCGCAGGTGCGTCATGATCACGACGGGCATCGAGCAGGAAGACATCCAGACGCTCGCGGAAATACTCGAGAACGAGCGCAAGCTGCACCGGCGCAAATGCATGCTGTGCCTGGTCATGTTCGGCATGGCGTTTTTCGCGCTGGTGGTCGCGCTGGTTGTGCTTGGCGTTCAATTGGCCAAGGTGCTCGGCACGGACGGCGCCGGCGATCTCGATGGGCAGTTTGCATGGTTTCAGGTGCTGGCGCCGCTGGCGGGCGCGGCGATGCTGTTTTTCAGCAGCTGGTGGGCTGCGCAGAATTGCTTGAACGCGATCGAGCGCACGCTTTGCGCCGCGCGCAATCAGCGCATGAAATTGTTTGAGACGTTCCTCGGCCAGATCAAATGCGCCGATAAGGAAAAGCAGAAGGCTTGGTTGGAAATCGTAAAGGGCGTGGTGATGTAGCGCGCCCGCGGGGGACGGCATGGCGGCGGCAGGGGACGACGATCTCGCAACATTGATTGCGAACGAGCAGAAGGGTTTTCGCACCATCCTGTTTGCAGGGCTGGTGACGCTGGCGATCATGGCGCTGATCAGCGCGGCCATGGGCGTCTATTTCTACGTAGTCTCGCAGAACCTCGCGCAAACCACCGAGCGTTTGCAGCAGAATGCGTTCGACACCCGCCGCAACATCGCCGCGCAGAACAATCGCCTGGCCGCGCAAGAGCGCGCGATCCGGCGCACCTACACCGATATTCGCCGCGTCATTGGCGCGGGCGAGGAGATTTCCGCAACCCCCGAGCGTATCGCCGAAACACAGGCCGCGGCGCAGGCTTACTTGTTGCGCGGCCATATGCCGAACCTTTCCGAGCAGCGCGCGATCCGCCAATTTGGCTTGCGCGACATTCCCGCGATCTCCCCATCGCAAAAGGCGCTGTTGCGCGGTGTTTGGCTGGTGATGAGCTTTGACACCAATGGCGATGTGATCGAGGCGGACGCGGCTGAGCTTCCCGCCAGTCTGCGCGAAGCGCTGGGCGCGTTCGAAACGGCCCGCGCGGACGGGGCGCTGACGACCCTGGCGCGCGCTGGAATCGCCTGGATCCGCTTCGAGGACGCCCAAAGCGGGCGCAACAATTACAGCCCGCAGGCCTGCCAATTGGTGTTCGACGCGATGGAGGGCGTCCACAACGGCGTCGCCGCGCCGCTGCCGCTCTATTGGCGCGCACAATGCGAGCGTAAGCTCGGCCGCACCGCCGAAGCGCTTGGCAATTATGCGCGAAGCTTAGAAGCAAGCGCGCCGTCCGCCGCGGCGGCGGCGGAGGGCGGCGCCCGCAGCGAAGCGGAAGCCGAAAGCCAGTTGGCGCTCGATGCGTTCCATGGCGTCGGCACGACGCTGATCGCCGCCGCCAGCATGGACGAGGAATCCCCAGGTTTGAGCGAGGCGCTGGCGATCGCCCGGCGCCATTGCCCGGGCGCGCAAAGTGAAACGGAGCGCATGGCCTTGGCGGTTTCTTGCCTCAACGAAGCGATCCGCCTGCGCCGCTATCTGGGGCAAACGGAAAACCAAGTGAGCGGCACCGCCGAAAACATCACCTTCGCTTATTTGCGCAGCAACGATTTCAACAGCGCGTTCCAGAACACTATGGAGGTGGAGCGCACGGGGCTTTTCCCGTGGAATGAGGCGCTGCGCGCATTCACCGCCTCGCGCGCGGATGCGCCGGCGCGCGCGGATCGCCGCCGCGCTGCGGCCGAGGCGCGGAGCAATGTAAGCCGCTTCTCGCTTGGCCAATTCAATACGTGCGAGCTGCGCGCGCTATTGGCCCCCGAAATGTTCGACTCCCTGCGCGAGCTTATCTCCGAAACGCATGACGGCGCCGAGGTGAGCTGCCCGAGCTGACGTAAAGAAAAAGGCGCGCGGACTGTGTGGTCCGCGCGCCTCGATTTCTAAAACTGCTGGGTGTTCTAGTAGGTGCCCTTCAGCAGCAGCACTTCCATCACGCGGCGCGCTTCGTCTTGATTGAGGTCGAGCAGGGGGATGAGGCCCTGCAGCCATTGCGCTTCCGTGTTCAGCAGCTCGCCATCCGAGAGGATGATGTCCACGCAGTGCGCGAACACCGGCAGGCACATGTCCGCCGGCAGCGTGGCGCAGGCTTCTTCCAGCGCGTTCGGGCGATTGGCCATGCGCTCGTTGACCGCTTGGTTCGCGTTGGCGAGATCGCCCGGCGACAGCGCGCTCAGCGCGCGCGAGCGGCCGGCCAGCATCTGGATGGTCTGCGCTTCGTTGGAGTTGAGGTTGCCGTCCGCCATGGCTGCTGAGATCAGCAGGCACAGGAAAGCTTCCGGGATCGTCCAGCCGGTATTGCGGTGGCGGAATTTGTCCGAGAGTTTTTCGAGGTCAAACCTCGACTTCTCCTCGACCGCAAACGATTGGAAGACATTGACGGCGCCTTGTTTGTCGCTGCCGCCGCGCGTCACGTTGAAAGCCATGTGTTTCTACACTCCGAAAGCCCGCCCGCCCGCGAGGGCGAGCGGCGCGATTGCATGTGTTACGGATTGACTGGCAGCGGTGCGTTGCCAGCCGGGCGGTAAGCCTCCACGCGGCGGCGCGTCTCCGCGAGGCCCTGAGGGTTGTTGCCGGCGCCGCCGCCATTGATTTCCTGGCGCAGCCCTTCTTCCAGGCCCTGCCGGAGCACGGGCCAACGGCCGGTGCCGCGTTCGCGCATAAACCAGGAATTGGCCGGGATGACCGTGGAGGCGCCGGAATCTTGCGCGATGCGATCTTCAATCGCCTTGCGGTCCGCCGCCGCGCGCGAGCGCAGTTCGACGATTTCGGTGATGCCCTCATAGCCTTGCAGCTGCGTCGTCAGTTCGCCGATGCGCTCGTCTTTGAGCTCGAGCGCTTTGGCGTGATCGATCCGCAGCTGCGGCATTTCGCTGGCCTGGTTGGCGAAATAGAGCAGGCCCGCCACCGCGAGCGCAAGCGCGCCCAGGGCGAGCACGAGCATGGTCGCAAACGTGTTCCGATTGCTGCGGATTGCGTTGATTTTGCTTTGGCTCGGCACGTCCGCAAAAACTTGCGGGCCTACGCGCCGCGGCCGATCATCTCCAGTAACGAGTGACATCTGATCCCACCTTCCCTTATTCCAAATTCATTCAAAGGTTCGCGGCGCGCTTATCGGCAGCTCGATACGTTGTACCGGCCGTAAAAGTCGCGCATCGCGGACCTATTGAACCCCTCATTGTCGGACATGTTGTCGTCATATTGCGGCAGCGCCGGATTGCCCGCGCATTCGTGCCCCAGCACCCAGCGGCCGAACGCCAAAGCATGGCGAATATCGACGCCCGCCGGCGCGCCGGGCCAATCGTTCAACGCGGTCGTGCGTTGCTCGGGCGTCCAGGTGGCGATGGCCATGTTCGCGCGCTCATACGATTGCCAGACCTGCACCATCAGCGCCTGATAGCGATCGCGCGCCGAGCCCGCGAGCGTGATCACGTCGCGGCCGTAGCGATCGCGCACGTTGATGTATTGCGCCTGGCGCAAATTATACATCATGCTCAGCAACTCGCCCTGCGGGGTCGAGGTGTTCACGGCGCAAGAGGTGCCGTCCTGGCTTTGCGCGTTCCAGCCGCGCGCAATATAGGCCAAGCACAGCAAGCGGCCGTATTTGGCGTCGCGGCCCCCGCCGGCGCGGAGCGCGTTCTGGCTGAGCGAGAACGCTGTCTGCCAATCGCGCGAACCGAACGCCTGACTGGCCAGATAATAATTCGCGTCGGCCAGATAGTTGCGGTTGGGGAAATTGGCTTGATCGTCGCGGCCGCTGATCGCGGCGCGGAAACTGGCGGCGGCGTCCGAGGCGCGGTTGGCGTCGAGATAGCTCGCGCCAAGCGCGGAGCTGATGGAGACCGACGCGCGGTCGGACCCGCCAAGATATTGGCGGTCAAGATCGCGCGCGCGTTCCAGCAGCGGGATCGCCGCACGCGGCGGCTGCGTTTCTCCCGCGATGGTCACCAGCGCGCGAACGGCCTGATCCGCCTCCTGCTGGTTGGCGATTGGGCGGTTGGCGCCGAGCGTCATTTGCTGGTTGGCGGCGGCCAGATTGTTGCTTTCGCGGTAGGCGCGGCCCAGCGCGAAGTGGCGCGCCGCGGACGTGTCATTCTGCCCGTTCACGGCGGCTTCGTATTCTTGGACCGCGGCGCTCAGCATGGTCGCGCCGGTGGTGGAGCCCGCGCCGAAAATGTCGCGCAGCGACATCAGCGCGTCGCCCGAGGCCTTGTGCGCGTCGCGATTGGCTTCCGAGCGGCTGGCCGCGCTGCGCGGCTCGCTTAGCACCACCAGCGCCTGATTGGCGCAATAGGAGCGCTCATACTGAGCTTGAGAAGGCTCGGCCGCGGCCAGCCGGTTTTGCGCGTTGGCGACGCACTGATACGCGACAAGCGCATGGCGGTTGCGGTTCACGCGGGCGCGCGCGCAAGCATCGCGGGCGAGCGTCAATTCCTGCGCTGTCGCGTTTTCGCGCCCGATGGTTTGGATGGCGAGATCAAGATCGGGCAGGGGGCTGGTGTTCAAAGTCGCGCCAGCGCGCGGCAGCACATTGTCGCCCGTGCAGGCGACCACCGCGGGCGCGGGCGCGCGGCGGCCCGATTGCGCGTCGGCTTGCGTGAACCAGGCGCCCGTCGCCGCGACCACGAACACCGCCACGACGCCGGAGGTAAGGCGCCGGCGCCTCGTTGAAACTAAAGGCATGAATCCCACCCCCCTCTTGCGTTGGATTAACCACGTTATGCACGAACTCCCATAGGGAGAAAAGAGCGTATGGAGCCCTCCTCACAAGCGCTCTCGCGGGGGCTTGTGTGCGGTGCAGCATGACGGTTTGGCGATTATTGACCGACGCCTCGATCGGTTATTGGCGCCGCGATCAGCCGGTTACGGAGAGGGCGGAAGCGAGGTCGGCGATCAGGTCGCCCGGATGTTCAAGCCCGATTGAAAGCCGGATGATCTCGCCACCGGGCGCAAACGGGGCGGCGGTGCGCGTCGTGTTCTTGTTGATAGGCGCGATCAGGCTTTCATAGCCCCCCCACGAAAAGCCCATGCCGAACAGCGAAAGGCTGCGCAGCATCGCGGCGGCATGGGGCGTGGATTCCGGTTTCAACTCAAAAGCAAACAGCCCGGACGCGCCGGTGAAATCGCGCTTCCAGATCGCGTGATCGGGATGGCTCTCAAGCGCCGGGTGGATGACGCGCGCGACTTGCGGTTGCGCCTCAAGCCACTTGGCGATTTGGAGCGCCGAAGCGCTTTGGCGCGCAAGGCGCACGCCCATGGTGCGCATGCCGCGCAAGGTGAGGTAGCTGTCATCCGGGCCGACGCCGAGCCCCAATTGCTTGAACGCCGCACGCACGCGCGTTTCCCAGGCTGGCGTCGATGAAATCACCGCCCCCGCGAACGCATCGGAATGGCCGCCCTGATATTTGGTCAGCGCCTGGACGGAGAGATCGACCCCATGGGCGAACGGCTTGAAATAAAACCCGGCCGACCAGGTGTTGTCGATGATGGTGGGCACGCCGCGCGCGCGCGCCGCGGCGGTGATGGCGGGCGCGTCCTGGATTTCAAACGTGCCCGAGCCGGGCGATTCCAGAAAAACGCCGCACGAATCGTCGGTGAGCAGAGCGGAGATGCCGGCGCCGATGCGCGGCTCGAAATAGCGCGTGCGCACGCCCAAGCGCGTAAGCATCGTGTCGCAGAAGCGCCGCGTAGGCCCGTAAACGCTATCGACCACGAGCATCTCGCCGCCGGCGCGCGCGATAGTCAGCAGCGCGAGCGTGCAGGCGGCGAGGCCCGATGGCGCGAGCGTCGCGCCGGCGCCGCCTTCCACCGCCACCAAGGCTTCGCGTAGCGCCTCCTGCGCCGCCATGCCTTCGAGCGCATAGGTTTTGTGGGGGCCGTAGAGATCGGCGGGATCGTCGAAAAGCAGCGTGGTGGCGCGATGGATCGCGGGATTCACCGCGCCCTCGGCGCGCGCGGAATCGCGTCCCGCGAGCGCAAGGCGCGTTTCAGGGTGCAAAGACCCAAGATCGAGCGGCTTCTTCGTCATGCGTTCAGGCGCCTGTAACCACTGGCGTATCGGCTTGCGCGCCCCACTCGGCCCAAGAGCCGTCATAGACCGCCGCATCCCAGCGTCCCAAGCGCGCGAGCGCCAAAGCGATGATCGCGGCGGTGACGCCCGAGCCACAGGTGCAGCTTTGCGCGCGCGTCAGATCGGCGCCTGCCGCGGCGAAAATCGCCGCCAATTCCGCCGCCGAGCGCAGCTGGCCGTTTTCGTTGACGAGCGCGCTGGACGGCGTGCTGAGCGCGCCCGGCATATGCCCGCTGCGCAAACCCGCACGCGGCTCGGCGGCCTCGCCGCTGAAACGCGGCGCAGGGCGTGCGTCAAGGATGGGTCCGCCGGATGCGGTCAGCCGGCGCATGTCGCCAAGATCGCGGATCAGATCGGCGCGCCGGCGCGCCGTGAAATGGCGTTCGCCGCGCGCTTGCGGCGGCCCGGTCTCAATCTCGTAGCCCGCAGCTTCCCAAGCAGGGAAGCCCCCGTCGAGCACCACGACATCCTCGTGCCCCATGGCGCGGAAGGACCACCACACGCGCGCTGCTGAAAACAGACCCGCATTGTCATAAATCACCAGCCGCATGCCGTCGCCGATGCCGAGCTTGCGCATGCGCGAGGCGAATTGCTCCGGGCTTGGCAGCATGTGCGGCAGATCGGTGCTCTTATCGGCGATGGCGTCGATGTCGAAATAGATGGCGCCGGGGATGCGCCGCTCCGCATAAAGCGCTTTGGCGTCGCGCGGGTCGCTGGGCATGAACCAGGTCGCGTCGATCACGCGGATGTCGGGCGCCTCAAGGCGCTCGGCCAGCCAGGCGGGGGAGACGATCGGATCGGGGAGGGCGGTCATGGCGCGGACGCTAAGCCCGGGGAGGCTCCGCATCAACCGCCGAGGCTGGGGAAGGCGCCTTAGCGCTTGGCATTCTGCTCTTGGCGGCGCTTTAGGTGGATTTCGAGCATCTTGATGTCGCGCAGCCAGCGGCCATGGGCGCTCATGCCGGCGATGGCGACGCCGTAAAGCCCAAGCTTCCAATGCTCGCGCGCCAGAAAGTGCTTCATGAAATAGAAGGGCGGCGCCAGCCAAATGCGCAGCGCAATCACCCAAAGCGGCTTCAGCTTGCTTTCGCGCGCCCGCACGCTGGAGATGCGGTTCAGCTTGCCCATGAAATGTTCGAAGTCGCGGAACGAGTGGTGATAGAGCGGCGCGCGCAGGCGCCCCACCTGCACCCCATTCGGCGGCTCGAACTGATCCCACGCGGCGTGATCGGGCGCGCGCACGATGCGCTTGTCATAAAGCTTTTTGCGATCCGCCACCGCCACGTCATACCAAGGCTCGCCGATCGGCGGCACGGTGACGAGGTCCAGCTGATAGATCGAAAAGGGCGGGGGGCCGGCGGCAAACAAATCGCGGATAAGCTCCGCCAGTTTGGGAGAGACGACTTCGTCGGCGTCCAGATCGAGCACCCAATCGTGCTTGGAATGATCTTCGCCCACGCGCTTTTGCTTGCCATTGCCGAGCCAGGGCTGGCGAATGACGCGCGCGCCGAGCCGCTCCGCGATCTCGATGGTGGCGTCGCTTGAGCCTGAATCCACGATCACCACGTCATCCACCGCCGCTTTCGCGGCTTCAATCACGGGGCCGATCATCCGCTCCTCGTTTTTGGTGCGGATGAAGCAGGTGACGGGGGCGGGCGGCGTGGACAAGAGCGGGCGGCGACCTTAGATAGCGGACGCCATCCCCCTAGAGCGAAGGCCCTCAATTGCAAGCCAATTCTGGAGACGATTACACCATCGTGGTGACCTCCTGCGGGCGCTTTGACCTGCTGCGCGAGACTTTGGCCTCGCTGTTCAAGCATCTGGAGCGCCCGGCCAAGCGCGTGCTGGTGATCGAGGATTCCGGCGATGAGCGCGTGCGCGCCGCGCTGGCCGACCTGGGGCCGCCGATCGAGGTGATCGTCAACAATCCCCAACTCGGCCAGATGAAATCGCTCGATAAAGTCTATGCGCTGGTGGACACGCCTTACGTGTTCCATTGCGAGGACGATTGGGAATTTTTCCGCGGCGGCTTCCTCGCGGAATCTTTCGCGCTGCTGAAAGCGCGCCCGGATGTGAGCATGGTGGCGCTGCGTCCGCGCAGCGAACTCAACCCACTGGTGCGCGACATGCCGGTGGAGCGGCTCGGCGCGCTGGAATATTTCACGCTCGATCCGGCGCTGCACCCTGAGTATTTTTCCTACTCGTTCAATCCGGGCCTGCGCCGGCTCGCTGACATCCGCGCGCTCGGCTCGCTCGCGGCGATCGGCCACGAGCCGGACGTCTCCTACGCCTTCAAGCAGCGCGGCATGCGCATGGCGAATCTGCAAGAGCCCGCCGTGCGCCATATCGGCGACGGCCGCCACGTGCATGATCCGACGCAACCGAAAAAAGCCAAAACGCCGTGGGCGAAGTTGAAGCGCTCGTTTGAGAAGCGCGTGAAGCGGTGGAAAAGGGCGCGGGGGTAAGCAACCGGCGCCGATCATCTGCGCGTTGATACACGCGGAGACTTAATCCCAATTTAGGCTTGACGGTAAAACCGAACACCAGCAACGGCCGGCTTGGGGAGGTTAGCATGTGGAGGTATGCGACAATAGCAGCGTTGATCGGCACAGGCATCGTAGCCTGCGTGGATAGCGGGACAGGCATTCAATCCAGAGCCTGCGAGCGTGCACGCGTCGAAGGTCGAGAGTCCGCCGACCGACTTGAGGCCGCGATGAGAATTGGCGGTGATCTCGGACCTCTCGTTAACCGCGTCGAACGCGCGACAGCAGAGATGCAACGCGCTTGTGAAACCCGCGATGCTTCTCCACCACCGCAAGAGATCATTACCTCGTCGGCTCCGGAGACACCCAGCAGCTCCAACGTCTTTTACGTTATCGTTGAAGTCACGGACGAACGCACGACGCCAGGTGGGGGAGTTGTCGAAAACCGTATCTATCGCGGTCAACTCGTTGAAGTCACAGACCGGCGCGGCGAATGGGTCCGTGTCACCGGCCTTCAATATTCGCCTCGCTGGGTCCGCGCTTCTCACCTATCTCGTGAACGCCCGGCTCCGCGGCCTCAGCCGCAACTCGCGACCGATCTTATAGACGCTCGGATTCAGGGCATCCCCGCGGTTGGAGAAGAGGGACATAGGGAAGCCGATGTCAGAGCGCTTCGCACCGGGGCGGCGCATCTGTTGGCGTCCGGCCAGTGTCGTCGGATCGAAATTGGGGGGAAATCCGTCAACCGTGAAGGCGTGTATTGGGTGAATTGCGGCGAGGATCAAAATCGCTTCTTCACTATAAGGAACGGCGAACCTCATTTTTGCGGGCGCAATGCTTCGAGTTGTTAGGGAGACGATGGCAGTGCACCCATAATGGGTGAACGACCTACCCCGAGCGCGCCAATTCCGCCGCTTCGGTATAGCCAAACAGCGCCAGCGCCAGCCGGATCGCGCGCCCGCGATCGCTGCTGAGCGCAGGATCGCGCTCCACCGCCAGGCGCGCCTCTTTGTCTGCCGCGCCGAGCATGCCCGAATGCGCCTCCGGGCTCACTAGGCGAAACGGCGGCAGGCCAGATTGCTGCACGCCCAGCACATCGCCCGCGCCGCGCATCTTGTAGTCCAGCTCTGAAATCGCGAAGCCGTCGTCCGTGCGCCGGAACGCATCCAGCCGCTGCTTGGCGTGCTCGCTCAGCGGGGGCTTCCACAGCAGCACGCACGAGCCCTGCTTGTCGCCGCGCCCAACGCGCCCACGCAGCTGGTGCAGCTGCGCGAGGCCGAAGCGCTCAGCGTGCTCGATCACCATGATCGTCGCTTCCGGGACGTTGACGCCGACTTCAATCACGGTCGTCGCCACCAAAAGGAAGCTTTCCCCGCTGCGGAAGCGCTCCATCGCCGCCTCGCGCGCGGGGCCGCTCATCTTGCCGTGCACGATCTCCACGCCCTTGCCGAAGCGCATGGAGAGCTCCTTGTGGCGATCATCGACCGCCGCCAGATCGATCGCTTCGCTCTCCTCGATCAGCGGGCACACCCAATAGGCGCGCTCGCCGCGCCGGCGCGCCGCATCGATCGCGTCGATCACTTCCTCCATGCGCGACACCGGCATGGTCGCCGTCTTGATCGGCATGCGGCCTGGCGGCTTTTCATCGAGCACCGAGAGATCCATGTCGCCATGGATGGAAAGCGCCAGCGTGCGCGGGATCGGCGTGGCGCTCATCACCAGCACGTGCGGCGCATAGCCTTTCGCCACCATGCGCATGCGATCAGATACGCCGAAGCGGTGCTGCTCATCGATGACGATAAGGCCGAGATCGTTGAACACGACCTCATCCTGAAACAGCGCATGCGTGCCGACGACGACAGAGATTTCGCCCGAAGCCAACTTCGCCAGGATCGCCTTGCGCTCCTTTGCTTTGTCGCGCCCGGTCAGCACCGCCATGGGAATGCCGGCGGCGGCAAGGAGAGGCTCAAGCGTCGCGCCGTGCTGGCGCGCCAAGAGATCAGTCGGCGCCATCATGGCGCTTTGCAGGCCGGCCTCGGCCGCGCGCGCCATCGCCAGCGCCGCCACCAGCGTCTTGCCCGAGCCCACATCGCCTTGCAGCAGGCGCAGCATCGGCGCGGGCTCGGCCATATCGGCGAGGATTTCCTCGGTCGCGCGCGTTTGCGCGCCCGTGGGCCGATACGCAAGGCTCGCCAGCATCTTCGCCGCAAGGCGCCCGTCGCCGGCGATCGCGCGCCCTGCCGATTTGCGCCGATACATGCGCCGCAGCCGCAACGCGCACTGGCGCGCGAACAGTTCGTCATACGCCAGCCGCGTGCGGAACGGGCTTTCCGGCGCCACATCCTCCGGCGCGGCCGGGCGGTGGATGTGCTCAAGCGCGGTGCGGAAATCTGGCCAATCTTCGGCTTTGACGGTCGTCGGCTCCAGCCACTCGGGCGTCTCCGGCACGGTGTCGAGCGCGGCCTGGATCGTCCGCTGCAGCGTGCGGCCGGGCAGGCCTTGCGTGAGCGGATAGATCGGCTCCACCGGCGGGGGCGCATCGCCCTTGGCGGGATCGACCACGTAATCGGGATGCAGCATCTGGCGCATGCCCTCGTAGATCGTGATCTTGCCGGAGACGAGCCGCGTCTGCCCCTCGGGCCACATGCGCCTCAGCATCTCTTCGTTCGGGCGGAAGTAGGCCACCGTCAAAAACCCGCTCTCATCGCGCAAACGGATGCGGTAGGGCAGATTGCGGTAGCCGGGCATATGGCCGTCCACCTCCGCCTCGATCGTGGCGATGTCGCCGTCATCGGTCTCGGCGATCGGAACCCGCTTGCGCCGGTCGATCGCGTTGTGCGGGGCGAGCAGCATGAGGTCGCGCACCAGCGGCCCGCCCGCGACCTTGGCGATCAGCGCCATCGTCTCCTTACGCGCGCCCTTGGGCGCCCGCGCCTCCGCCAGCAGGGCGGCGGCGGCGGCGCTTTGGGGAGGGGAGGCGGGTGCGTCGTTCATTCTGGCCCTGGCGGCGCTGACTCGCGCGCCCATATGGGTTATAGCGCGCCCCCTCCCGCTTTCGGCCAGCTTGGAGCGGGGCTCCCATCCCGCCGGATTGCCATGGACGACCGCCGAAAGAAGCTCAGATTTCGCGCGTGGCGCCGCGGCTTTCGCGAGCTTGACCTGATTCTCGGCCCCTTTGCCGACGTCAGGCTGGAAAGCCTGGACGAAGCGGGGCTTGAAGCCTTCGAACGGCTGCTCGATGCGCCGGATCAGGAGGTTTACGCCTGGGTCACCGAGGCGGCGGGCGCGCCGCCCGATTATGACACCCCCACGCTCGAACAGATTCGCACCTTCCGCTACCAGATGGCCGCCCTTACCTGATGAAAGATTCCGCGCTCCCCGCTCGCTCGATTGAAAACTTGGCCAAGGCCAAGGAGGCGCTTTTCGTCACCGGCGCGCCCGAGGGGGCGGACGCCGCCGGCCTCGCGCAAGCCGCGCGCCTGCGCGGGGGCGTGACGCTGTTCATCGCGCGTGACGAAAGCCGCGCCGCGCAGTTTGAGGCCGCCGCGCACTTCTTTGCGCCTGACCTTGAAACGCTGCGCCTGCCGGCTTGGGACACGCTGCCCTATGACCGCATCTCGCCGGCCGCCTCGGTGGCGGCGCAGCGCTGCGCCGCGTTGGCGGCGCTGGCGCGGCGCGGGCAGGGGGCCAAGCCGCTCTTGGTGATCGCCACCGCCTCGGCGGTGGCCCAACGCGTGCCCCCGCGCGCGCGGATGGCCGAGGCCGCCTACGCCGCCAAGACAGGCGCTGAAACCTCGATGGCCGAGTTGGAAGCGTATCTCGTCGTCAACGGCTATGCGCGTTCCTCCACCGTGCGCGCGCCCGGCGAGTTCGCGGTGCGGGGCGGATTGATGGACGTGTTCGCCCCCGGCGCGGCCGAGCCGCTGCGCTTCGACTTCTTCGGCGATGAATTGGAGGCGATCCGCGCGTTCGATCCCGAAACGCAAATCTCCAAGCGACCGTTGAAGGAAGCCATGCTGACGCCGGTCAGCGAAGTGCTGCTGGACGATAAAAGCGTGCTGCAATTTCGCCGCCGCTTCGCGCAAGCGTTCGGTGCTGTCAGTGATACGCTGTACGATGCGGTCAGCGCGCGCATCCGTCGCCAGGGCGTTGAGCAATGGCTGCCGTATTTCTACGACGGCCTCGAAACCGTGTTCGACTACGCAGGCCCAGATGCGCTGATCGCGTTCGACGCGCTGGCCGAAGACGCGTTGCGTGAGCGCGTGGAAACCGCGCGCGATCATTACGAGGCGCGCCGCACCGCGCCCGTTCCGCGCGGCGCTTCGCCGTTCCGCGCGCCCGCGCCCGATGCGCTCTATCTGGCCGAGGCCGACATCACCGGCGCGCTCGGCCCGCGCGCGGTGCGCCGCTTCACCCATTTCGATACGGACGCGCGCAACCAGCTCGACATGGGCGCCAAACTCGGCCGCGATTTCGCGCCCGAGCGGCAAACCGCCGACGCCAACGTGTTCGAAGCCGCCGCCAAACACGTCGCGGCTTTGATCAAAGCCAAGAAGCGCGTGCTGATTGCGGCATGGTCGGAAGGTTCGGCCGAGCGGCTTTCCGGCGTGCTGGGCGATCACGGCGTGCAATCGATTTACCGCGCGCCTACCTGGCGCGAGGGCGCCAATGCGCCGCGCGAAGCGCCGGGGCTTGTCGTGCTGCCGCTTGAGCGCGGCTTCGAAACCGAGACGCTCGCCATCCTCGCCGAGCAGGACATCCTCGGCGATCGCCTCGCGCGCCCGCGTAAGCGCCGCAAAGCCTCCAGCGTCATCGCCGAAGCCGCCGCGCTATCGCCGGGCGATCTCATCGTCCACCAGGATCACGGCGTGGGTCGCTATGATGGCCTCAAAACGCTCGACGTGAACGGCGCCCCGCACGATTGCCTCGATCTCGGCTACGCCGGCGGCGACAAGCTCTATCTGCCGGTCGAAAACTTCGAACTCATCTCGCGCTACGGCGCAGAGGGCGCGGAAGCGCAGCTCGATAAGCTCGGCGGCGTCGCCTGGCAGAGCCGCAAGGCGCGCGCCAAGCAGCGCCTGCGCGACATGGCCGAGGAGCTGCTGCGCATCGCCGCCCAGCGCGCCACCAAAACGGCCGAGCCGGTGGCCGCGCCCGAAGGCTTGTGGGACGAATTCTGCGCGCGCTTCCCGTACGAGGAAACCGAAGATCAGCTGGGCGCGATCGACGACGTGGTGGGCGATCTCGCCGCCGGGCGGCCTATGGATCGCCTCATCTGCGGAGACGTTGGATTCGGCAAAACCGAAGTGGCGCTGCGCGCGGCGTTCCTGGTGGCGATGACGGGCAAGCAGGTGGCCGTGGTGGCCCCCACCACGCTGCTGTGCCGCCAGCACTTCCGCACTTTCTCCGAACGCTTCCGCGGCCTGCCGGTGCGCGTGCGCCAGCTTTCGCGCCTCGTCGGCGCCAAGGAAGCGGCCGAAACGCGCGCGGGCCTTGCGGACGGAACGATCGAGATCGTCGTCGGCACGCACGCGCTGCTCTCCAAGCAGGTCGCGTTCCGCGACCTCGGCCTGATGATCATGGACGAGGAGCAGCATTTCGGCGTGAAGCACAAAGAGCGGCTGAAAGAGATGCGCGCGGATGTGCACGCGCTGACGCTTTCCGCCACGCCGATTCCGCGCACGCTGCAATTGGCGCTCGCCGGCATCCGCGAGATGAGCCTCATCACCACGCCGCCGATCGATCGCATGGCGGTGCGGACTTATGTGACGCCGTTCGATGGCGTCACCGTGCGCGAGGCGCTGCTGCGCGAGAAATATCGCGGCGGTCAAAGCTTCTTCGTCGCCCCGCGCATTTCCGATCTCGATGAAGTGTCCGACTTTCTGCGCCGCCAAGTGCCGGAAGTGACCTTCGCGGTGGCGCACGGCCAGATGGCGCCAAGCGCGCTCGATGAATTGATGACGCAATTCTACGATGGCGCGTTTGACGTTCTGGTATCCACCTCGATCGTGGAAAGCGGCCTCGACATTCCGCGCGCCAACACACTGGTGGTGTTCCGCGCCGATATGTTTGGCCTGGCGCAGCTTTACCAGCTGCGCGGGCGCGTGGGCCGCTCCAAGCTGCGCGGCTACGCCTATCTCACCACTGCCGCAGAGCAAGCGCTGACGCTGAGCGCGGAGAAACGCCTCAAAGTGCTCGCCTCGCTCGATAGCCTGGGCGCGGGCTTCACCCTGGCTAGCCACGATCTCGACATGCGCGGCGGCGGCAATCTCTTGGGCGAAGAGCAAACCGGCCATATCCGCGAAGTCGGCGTGGAACTCTACCAATCCATGCTCGAAGAAGCCGTGCAGGCATTGCGCGAGGGCAGGGAAGAGGCGGTGAGCGAAAAGTCCTGGTCGCCGCAGATCAATGTCGGCGCCGCGGTGCTGATCCCTGAGGACTACGTCGCCGATCTCACCGTGCGGCTTGCGCTTTATCGCCGGCTTGCCGAACTCGATTCAGATCAGGAGCGCGAAGCGTTCGCCGCCGAGCTGATCGACCGCTTCGGGCCGTTGCCGCCCGAGGCCGATCAGCTGATCGCGGTGGCGGCGCTCAAGGCGCTTTGCCGCCGCTGTCAGATCGCCAAGCTCGACGCCGGCCCCAAGGGCGCGGTGCTCACCTTCCGCGAAACCGGCTTCCCCGATCCGCTCGCGCTCGTGCGCTACGTGCAGGAGCGGCCGGACGATTTCAAAATGCGGCCGGATGGCAAGTTGGTCGTGCAGGGCGGTTGGATTGAAGCGGCCGCGCGCCTCAAGGCGCTGCGCACCGTGCTGGAACAGATCGCCCGCCTTAGCACGCGCAAGGCGGCTTAAGCGGGAATGCTCTGCACGTCGATCGCGTAGAGCGCGCG
>DAOMPU010000022.1:0-17236 GCA_035444925.1 Terricaulis sp.
GAACTGGACCAACTGTCGCTGGCGCATCTCGATTGCGACGCCTTCTACGCCTCGATCGAAAAGCGCGACGATCCCAGGCTGCAGCCGCATCCGGTGATCGTGGGCGGGGGCAAGCGCGGCGTGGTGAGCACGTGCTGCTATGTGGCGCGCGCGTACGGCGTGCGCTCAGCCATGCCGATGTTCAAGGCGCTGAAGCTGTGCCCGCAGGCCAAGGTGGTGCATGGGGATATGCGCAAGTACGTCGAGGAAGGGCGTGCGATCCGGACGATGATGCAGGCGCTGACGCCGTTGGTGGAGCCGCTCTCGATCGATGAAGCCTTCATGGATTTAAGCGGCACCGAGGCGCTGCATGGCGGGGCGCCGGCGCAGACTTTGATCAAGCTGCAAAACCGCATTTGGGAAGAACGCCAACTCACCGTTTCGATCGGGCTCAGCTTCAACAAATTCCTGGCCAAGACGGCGAGCGATCTCGATAAGCCGCGCGGCTTCTCCGTGATTGGGCGCGGCGAGGCGCTGGATTTTTTGGCGCAGCGCGGCGTGGGCACGCTGCCGGGCGTCGGCCCCGCGGGCGCGGCGGCGCTGGAGCGCAATGGCCTTAAGCGCATCGGCGACATCCGCGCCGCGGGCGCGCACCGCATGCGCGGGCTCTATGGCGATTGGGGCGCCTCGCTTTTTGCGCTGTCGATGGCCGAGGATCGCCGCCGCGTCGATCCCGAAGGCGAGCGCAAAAGCATTTCCAGCGAGACGACGTTTTTTGAAGACGTGGCCGCGTTGGAGGCGCTGGAGGATATTCTGTGGCCGCTGTGTGAGAAGGTGGCCGCGCGGGCGCGCGCGAGCGAGATGGCGGGCCGCACGGTGACGCTGAAACTCAAAGACACGCGCTTCAAAATCATCACGCGGCGGCGCCAATTGCCGGAGCCGACGATATTGGCTGCTCGCCTGTTTGAAGTTTCGCGCCAGCTGCTCGCCGGCGATGCGGATGGGCGCACCAAGTTCCGGCTGATCGGCGTCGGCCTCTCCGATTTCAGCGACGCGGCCGAGGCCGATAAGGGCGATCTTCTGGATGCGCACACGCCCAAGCGCGCGGCGGCGGAGGCGGCGGTGGCGAAGGCGCGGGGCAAGTTCGGCAAAAACGCGGTGCAGACCGGGCGGGCGCTGAAGGCGGAACGGGACGAGGATTAGACCCGGTTTGGGATGACGCGGCCCGCGCAGACCGCTAGGAAGGGTTCAGAATTTCTCGGGGAGCGGAACCATGAGCCAGATCGAAGCGCGTTTGCAGGAATTGGGCATCACCCTGCCAACGCCGCCGGCGCCGGTGGCCTCCTACGTGCCGTTCGTGATTGTGGGCAATGTGGTGCATGTGTCGGGCCAAGTCTCCGTGGACGCTTCGGGCGGCATCAAGGGCAAGCTCGGCGATGCGATCGAGGTGGAGGAAGGCCAGGCGGCCGCGCGCCTGTGCGGGCTCAACCTGCTGGCCCAAGTGAAGGCTGCGTGCGGGGGCGATCTCGACCGGGTGCGCCGCGTGGTGAAGCTCAACGGCTTCGTGAACGTCGCGCCCGATTTTAGCCCGATCCCGCAAGTGATGAACGGCTGCTCGGATTTGATGGTCCAGGTGTTCGGCGATGCGGGCAAGCATGCGCGCTCGGCCGTGGGCATGGCCAATCTGCCGCTCGATTTCGCGGTGGAAGTCGATGGGCTGTTTGAAATCGGCTGACGCGCCGGCTTGGCGCGGGGCCGTTCTGCGCTAAATTAGGCGTATGGACGGCGGCGGCGATCCAGCAAACATCCATATCGTGAGCGAGCTCGCGCGCGTTTCCAAGCACGAATGGGATCGCCTCGCCAATCCGCCGGGCCAGCCGTACGATCCGTTTATCTCCTGGGATTTCCTGCGCGCGCTGGAAGAGAGCGAATGCGTGGGCGTGGCCGCCGGCTGGCGCCCGGCGCACATTCTGGTGCGCGATGGGCAGGGCGCGGCGATCGGGGCGATGCCGCTCTACGCCAAGGATCATTCCTACGGCGAGTACGTGTTCGATCATGCGTGGGCCGATGCGCTGCATCGGGCGGGCGGCTCGTATTATCCCAAGCTGCAATGCGCCGCCCCGTTCACGCCCGTGCCGGGGCGGCGGTTGCTCACCAGCGATGCGCGCGCGGCGGTGGCGCTGGCGCGGGGGGCGGTGAATTTGGCGCAGCGCGCCGAGTGCTCTTCCGTGCATGTCACGTTCGCGCCGGGCGAGACCTGCGCGGCGCTGGAGCCGCTGGGCTTCCTGACGCGCGTGGGCATGCAATATCATTGGCTCAACCGCGATTATGCGAACTTTGAGGCGTTCCTGGCCGATCTCTCGTCGCAAAAGCGCAAGACCATCCGGCGCGAGCGCGCGCGCGCCATCGAAGGGCTGGCCATCCGACGCCTCCGTGGCGCGGACATCAAGCCGGCCGATTGGGATTTCTTTTTCCGCTGCTACATGGACACCGGCTCGCGCAAATGGGGCGCGCCCTATCTCAACCGCGCGTTCTTTGAATTGCTCAGCCAACGGCTGGGCGATCAATGCGTGCTGTTCGTGGCCGAGGCCGATGGCGCGCCGATCGCTGCGGCGCTCAATCTGATTGGCGGCGATGCGCTTTACGGGCGCTATTGGGGCCGCGTGGCGGACGCGCCGTTCCTGCATTTCGAACTCTGCTATTATCAGGCGATCGAACTGGCGATCGAGCTTGGCCTGCCGCGGGTGGAGGCCGGCGCGCAGGGTGATCACAAGCTCGCGCGCGGCTATCTGCCGGCGCCGACCTATAGCGCCCACTGGATCGCCCACCCCGGTTTGCGCGATGCGGTGGGGCGCTATCTCAAAGCAGAAACACCGGCCGTGGTGCAGGAAGCGGAAATGCTGGCTGAGCTTGGGCCGTTTAAGCGGGGGGATTAGCATGTGGTGGGTGCTCGGTTGCGCGTATGCTTGCGACATTGATCTTGAGCGGGCGCAGGGCTGGCGCGCGGAACCTGCGATCGAGCGGCGCTGGCGCGACTTCGCCCAATCGCGCGACCCTAACCACGATGATTACAAGCATGGCTATGAAACGCGCGAAGCCTGCATGGCCGCGCTGCACGCTAACGAGCCCGCGGGCGAGCACGCGTACACGCATTGGGTGGGCGGCGAGCCGCGCTTCCGCATCACCGTCACCCATCACAAGGATTGGGTGGAATTCTTCAACAACGCCAATAACGCGCACATCCGCTACGGCTGCTTCGCGCGCGCTACTGCCCCGGGCGGCGGAGAATCTGAAGGTTCATAATCGTAAAGCGCGCCTCGCCTTCGGCGCAGGCATTGCGCTCCCCGCATGGGGTGGGCCGCAACAGCCCGCGCGCGAGGAAGCGGTGGCCGGGGTTTAGGTGATACCAATCCTGCAGCCGCTGCTGGGCGCCGTTCTGCAGCGCGAACCATTGGGCGCCGTCTTCGGTTTGCGAAAGGCGATAGAGCGAGGGATCGGCGCGGTCGGCGACGATATAAACTTCGCCTTCGAACGTGCGCCCATTGAAGCGCGCCGGCTCGGCGAAAACGGGGCCAAGCTCGCTGAGCGCGCCCCCGCCGCCGGCGGAGCCGCAGGCGCAAACCAGAGCGGCGAGCAGGGCGGCGAGCGTGATGCGCATGGGCGTTCCTCTATCGTTTGGGCATCCAATGCGCCGCGCGCGTGCGCAGGTCAACGCCGCTTCTTTCCGCGCTGCGGGCGGCGGTTGCGCTCGTCGCGCCCTTGGCGGCTTTGGCGGGATTTTTTCCAGCCGGGCGCGGGCGGTTCGGGATCGGAGAGCACGGAGAAAAGCAGCCCGCCGCTGATCGGCGTGGCTTCTTCGAGCCGCACTTCCACGCGCATGCCGAGCGGGAAGCGCTGGCCCGAATGCTCGCCCACGAGCGCATGCGCGGCTTCATCATGCATCCAGCGTTCGGGGCCGAGTGAGGAAATGGGCGCGAGGCCATCGGCTTGGGTTTCATCGAGGCGAATGAACAGCCCAAACCGCGTGACGCCGGTGACGCGGCCTTCAAACTCAAGCCCGATCCGATCGGAGAGGAAGGCGCTGATATAGCGGGCGGTGGCGTCGCGTTCGGCGGCCATGCTGGCGCGCTCGGTTTGGCTGATGTGCTCGGCGGTTTCGGCGTAGCGCTGTTCTTCGGCATCGGTTGCGCCGTCATCGCCCAGCTTCAGCGCGCGGATCAGCGCGCGGTGGACGATGAGATCGGCGTAGCGGCGGATCGGCGAGGTGAAGTGCGCGTAGTGCGAAAGGTTGAGGCCGAAATGGCCGAGATTTTCCGGCGAATAGATCGCCTGCGATTGGGTGCGCAGCACCACTTCGTTGATGATGTCCTTGTGCGGCGTGCCTTCAGCCAGATGCAGGATGCGGTTGAAGCGCGCGGGGGAGACGCGCTCGCCCTTGGTCCATTTCATGCCGACGGTGGGCAGAAAATCGCCGAACGCGGCGAGCTTTTCTTCACTGGGCTGATCGTGCACGCGGTAGATCAGCGGGCGTTGATGCTTCTCCAGCGTCTCCGCCGCGGCCACGTTGGCCATGATCATGAATTCTTCGATCAGCTTGTGCGCGTCGAAGCGCTCGCGCCGCTTCACGCCGGCGACCTTGCCGTCCTTGAAAATGATCTTGTGCTCGGGCGCGTCGATCTCCAGTGGCGCGCGCTTTTCGCGCGCTTCCCACACAGTGGCGTAAGCGGCCCAGAGCGGCTTGAGAATGGGCTCAAGCAATGGCCCGGTTTTATCGTCTGGTTTGCCGTCGATGGCGGCTTGCGCTTGCTCGTAAGAAAGCTTCGCGGCCGAGCGCATCAAGCCGCGCACGAATTTGTGGCGCCTCTTGTTGCCGTGCTTGTCGAAGATGATTTCGACAGCGAGGCACGCGCGCTCTTCGTTTTCGCGCAGGGAGCAGAGATCGGCGCTGAGCGCTTCGGGCAGCATGGGGGCGACGCGATCCGGGAAATAGGTGGAATTGCCGCGCCGATACGCGCCGCGATCAAGCGCCGAGCCGGGCGCCACGTAGGCGGAGACATCGGCGATGGCGACCCACACGCGCCAGCCACCCTGATTGTTCGGATCATCATCGGCCTGCGCATAGACCGCATCGTCATGATCGCGCGCGTCTTCGGGGTCGATGGTGATGAGCGGCACTTGCCTGAGATCGGTGCGGCCCTTCAGCGTCGGCGGTTTCGCGGCGTGCGCTTGGGCTTCTTCCTCCGGCGTGAAGCCTTCGCGGATGCCGTGCGTGTGCATGGCCAGGATCGAAGCGGCGCGCGGATCGTTTTCCCTGCCGATGATTTCTTTGATCACGCCTTTCTTGGGCCCATGCGCGCGCTCGCGCTGGCCCACGGCGATTTCCGCGAACACGAGATCGCCGTCTTTCGCTTCGCCGACATTGTGCTGCTCGATGATAATGTCGTGGCGCGCCTTGCGATCGGCGGGCTCGACGCGGCCGCCGCCGAAGCGGGCGCGCGGGTCTTTGTTGGCGCGATAGACGCCGAGGATGCGGTGCGCGCTTTGGCCGAGCCGCTTGACGACGCGCGCTTCGTACTCGCCCTCCGGCGTTTGATGCAGGCGCGCGAGCACGCGGTCGCCAATGCCGATCGCCGCTTCGCCCTTCATGCGCCGCGCTTCGCCAGGCGCAAGGCGCACCGGCGGGCCAAAATAGCCGTCGGGGCCGCGCATGCGGGCGAGGAGTTCGCCGTCCGGATCGTGATCGATCACATCCATCACGCCCGATTGCGGCAGCGCCTGCGCATCGGTGTAGCTGCGCCGCCCCGAACGGCCGAGCGCGCCGGCTTCTTCCAGCTCGCGCAGGATGTGGCGCAGCTCTTTCTTCTGATCCGGCCCGATGCCGAGTTCACGCGCGATGTCGGATTTGTGCGCGCCGGCGCCGGCTTTGCGGACGGCGTCGAGCACGCGCTCGCGGGTGAGGGGCTCGATTGGGAGTGGTGGTCGATTCTTCGCCATATGCTCAATGTGTCACCTCTCCCCGTTCTCGGGGAGAGGTCGCCCCGGATTTATCCGGGGCGGGTGAGGGGTAGGGGGCGGTTCCGATTGAAGCGCCGGAACACCCCTCATCCGGCCCTTCGGGCCACCTTCTCCCCTCAAGGGGAGAAGGGACGCGGCTTAGGCTTTCGCAGCTTTCTTGGCGGGCGTTTTTTTTGCTGCGGCTTTCTTCGCGGCAGGCTTTTTCGCCGCCGCTTTCTTCGGCGCGGCTTCCTTTTTCACCGCAGCCTTCTTCGCCGGCGCTTTTTTCTTCTTGCCGCCGCCCTTGCCAGCGCGCTCCGCCAGCAGCGCGAGCGCTTCGTCCATCGTCACGTCCTCGGGCTTTTTATCCTTCGGGACGTTGGCGTTGGTTTCACCGTCATTGATGTACGGGCCGTAGCGGCCGTTCAGCACTTTCACCGGCTTGCCGGTGACGGGGCTTTCGCCAAGTTCTTTGAGCGCGGTGGCTGCGGCGCGGCCGAAGCGGCCTTTGCCGCCGCCGGCTTTTTTCTCGTCGATGATGGCGACGGCGCGGTTCATTTGAATCTCGAACACGTCGTCCACGCTCGGCAGGCTGGCGTACATTTTGCCGATCTGCAGATACGGGCCAAAGCGGCCGATGCTGGCGAGGATCATCTCGTTTTCGCTCGGGTGCATGCCGACTTCGCGCGGCAGCGATAAGAGCGCGATGGCTTTATCGAGCGAAACTTCCTCAGCCTTCCAGCCGCGCGGCACGCCGGCGCGCTTGGGTTTTTTCTCATCGTCGGGATTGATGGTTTCAAAGTACGGGCCAAAGCGGCCGCTCTTCAAAAGCACCGGGCCGTTGGGGCCGTCGCCCAATTCGATGCCTTCGGCGGGGATCGCGTTGTCGGTCTCTTCGGCGCCAGCCAGAGGCCGCGTAAATTTGCATTCCGGGTAATTCGAGCAGCCGACGAACGCGCCGAATTTGCCGAGGCGCAGCGAAAGCTGCCCCGTGCCGCAGACCTGGCAGGTGCGCGGATCGCTTCCATCTTCGCGGGGCGGGAAGATGTGATCGCCCAGCACTTCGTTCATCTTGTCGATGACATCGCCAATGCGCAGATCGCCGATATCGTCCACCGCGCCGTGGAAATCGGTCCAGAATTCGCGCATCAGTTTTTTCCAGGGCAGATCGCCAGCGGAAACCTGATCGAGCTTTTCTTCGAGGTCCGCGGTGAAATCGTACTCGACGTATTTGGAGAAGAAATTCTCCATGAATGCGGTGACGAGCCGGCCGCGATCATCAGGGATGAAGCGGTTTTTCTCGGTCTTCACGTAATTGCGTTCGCGCAGCTTTTCGAGGATCGCCGCGTAGGTGGAAGGGCGGCCAATGCCGAGCTCTTCGAGCTTCTTCACGAGGCTCGCTTCCGAATAGCGCGGCGGCGGTTCGGTGAAATGCTGATCGGCTTTCACCTCTTGCACGGAGACGGCTTCGCCTTGCTTCAATTGCGGCAGGCGGCGGTTTTCTTCGTCTTCCTCATCGTCTCGGCCTTCCTGATAAAGTTTCAGGAAGCCGTCGAACAGGATCACCTGGCCGGTGGCGCGCAGCTCGACCTTGCCGGTCGGCTCGGTGAGATCGACGCTGGTGCGTTCGATCGAGGCCGCTTCCATTTGCGAGGCGACGGCGCGCTTCCACACCAATTCATAGAGCCGCTGCTGATCGCCTTCGAGGTGCATGCCTTGCGGCGTGTTGGTGGGATCGGTGGGGCGGATGGCTTCGTGCGCTTCCTGCGCGTTCTTGATCTTTGACGCGTATTTGCGCGGCTCGGCCGGCACGTAATCCTTGCCGAAATCCTTGCCGATGGCGGAGCGCAGATCGCGGATCGCGCCTTCGTCCATGCTGACGCCGTCGGTACGCATGTAGGTGATGTGGCCGGCTTCGTAGAGACGTTGCGCGGTTTGCATCGTGCGCGAGGCGTTGAAGCCGAGCTTGCGGGCGGCTTCCTGTTGCAGCGTGGAGGTTGTGAACGGCGGGGGTGGGTTGCGCTTGGTGGGCTTGGCCTCGACCGCGCTCACCGTGAATTTGCCCGCTTTCACCGCATCGCGCGCGGCGTGGGCCATGGCTTGATCTGGAATGTCGAGGCGCTTGAGCTTCTTGCCCTCGAACGCCGAGAGGCGCGCGGGGAAGGTTTCGGCGCGCTGGTTGGCCATGATCGCGTCGACCGACCAATATTCCTGCGGCTTGAAGCGCTCGATCTCGACCTCGCGGTCAACGATCAGGCGCAAGGCCACCGATTGCACGCGGCCGGCCGAGCGCGCGCCGGGCAGCTTGCGCCAGAGCACGGGCGAGAGCGTGAAGCCCACGAGATAATCCAGCGCGCGGCGCGCCAGGTACGCATCGACAAGTTCCATGTCGATGTCGCGCGGGGCGGCCATGGCGGCCTGCACGGCCGGCTTGGTGATAGCGTTGAAGGTGACGCGCTTTACGGTTTTGCCCTTAAGCGCCTTCTTTTGATTCAGCGCCTCGAGCACGTGCCAGGAGATCGCCTCGCCTTCACGATCAGGGTCGGTGGCGAGGATCAGATGGTCGGCGTCTTTCATCGCGTCGGCGATGGCTTTGACGTGCTTTGAGGATTTCGCATCGACCTCCCAGGCCATGGCAAAATCGTCGTCTGGCTTCACCGAGCCGTCCTTGGGCGGCAGGTCGCGGATATGCCCGTAGGAGGCCAGGACTTTGTAGTCCGAGCCCAAATATTTGTTGATTGTCTTGGCCTTAGCCGGGGATTCGACGACGACGACGTTCATGTCTGCGGTCAAACTTTCGTGGACGGGCCGGGCCCGGAGCGGGCGGGAAACTGGTGATGCGGGAGGGGCCTGTCAACGCAGCGCAACTGCCCCTGATGCCGCCTTATCGCCCGAGTGACCTAATTTTCCCTTCCCGATCCGTTGGTTAAGAAAACTCATCGGCCTTCCTCAAACGTGCGCAACTAAAGGTAGAATATTTATGTAATATCGCGTACAAGGCGATTAATCATGACTGACACCATTGCCAAGCCTGTGCCTTCACCGCTTCGCCCCGAGGTGGCGCATTATGTGAGCGACATGTCCGCGCAATTGGCGGCGATGGCCCTCGGCGCCGGTTTGAAGGACGCCGCGGCGGCGCTGGCGAAGGCGCGCGAGCTTTGTGAGGACGCGCTGGAGCGAGGGCTTAGCTGAAGGCGGCGCGCGCGAGCGCGGCATAGCCGCCAGGCAGCGAGGCCGCGCGCCCTTCGAGTTCCAACTCCACCAAAGCGGCGGAGACCGCGCCGATGCTGGAATCGGTGAGCCGGGCCAGATCGTTGACGTGAACCGGCGTGGGCGAAAGCAGAGCGGCGATTTTCTTCGGCAGCCCAGGCGGCGCTTGGGGCGTCTCCGCAAACAAGGGGCCGATCGCATGCGGGCGCAGCGGCGCTGCGCCGTCTCCAAGCGCGGCGATCACGTCCTCGGCGTTTTCGATCAAGGCCGCGCCTTGCTTGATCAGCGCGTTGGAGCCGTGCGCGCGCGGATCGAGCGGCGAGCCAGGCGCGGCCATCACGTCGCGGCCTTGTTCGGCGGCGGCGCGGGCGGTGATCAGCGAGCCGGAGCGGAGCGCCGCCTCGATCACCACCACGCCGCGCGAGAGGCCGGAGATGATGGTGTTGCGGCGCGGAAAATCGCGCGCGCGCGCCACGGCGCCGAAGGGCGCTTCGCTCACCACCGCGCCGCGCGCGCAGAGCTCATCGTAGAGCTTGGCGTGTTGGGGCGGATAAGGCTGATCGACGCCGCCGGCGAGCACGGCGATGGAGCCTGTGGGCAGCGAGCCGCGATGGGCCGCGCCGTCCACCCCGCGCGCAAGGCC
Source organism: Terricaulis sp. (assembly GCA_035444925.1). Taxonomy (GTDB): domain Bacteria; phylum Pseudomonadota; class Alphaproteobacteria; order Caulobacterales; family Aquidulcibacteraceae; genus Vitreimonas. Next base: position 9,827 of record DAOMPU010000022.1, read on the forward strand.
CGAGACGATCACGAACCCCGCTTTGCCAAGATTGCCCGCCAGACGCTCGGCAAACACCAGCGCCCCGGCCGAGCCCTCGCGCGCGCCGACCATGGCGATGGCCGGGCGGGCGAGCAGCTTCACCTCGCCGCGCAGCGCCAGGATCGGCGGGGGCGCATCGAGCGCAGCGAGCAGGCGCGGATAATCCGGCTCGCACGAAGCCAGCAAGCGCGCGCCGATCTTATCGAGCGCTTCGAGTTCGGCTTCGATGGCGCTGACGGGCGGCGGCTGCAACTCGCCCAGGCGCGGCAGCGCTTCCAGCGCGGCGGCGGGCGTGGAGAAACGGGCGATCAGGCGATGGAAGGTTAGCGCGCCGACGCGGGGCGTGCGCGCCAGCCGCGCCCAGGCGATCAGCTCCGGGCGCGAGAGCGTGCGGTTCATTCCGCGCTTGCGGGCGGCTCGGGCGCGGCTTGCGGCGCGGGCTCGGCGGGGGCTTCTTCTTTTTTCTTGGCGCCGAAGCGCGGCTCCTGGCCGGCGAGCAGGCGCTCGATATTGGCGCTGTGGCGCCAGAAGATCAGCGCGCCAAGCACGATCGTGAACGCGATCTCGGGCCAGGTGAATTGCGCGATCAGCGCGAAGATCGGTGCGATCGCGGCGGCGCAGAGCGCGGCCAATGAAGAGATGCGGAAAAGCGCAAACACCGCCAGCCACACGATCCCCGCGGCCACGCCCAGCGGCCAGATGCCCGCCAGCAGCACGCCGAAGAACGTGGCGACGCCCTTGCCGCCCTTGAAATTGAGCCACACCGGAAAGCAATGGCCAAGGAAGGCGAAGGCGCCGGCGGTGAGGCCGAGCTGCGTCTGGATTTCTTCTTCAACGCCCATGGCGCTGGAGAGCCAGCGCGCCAGCAGCAGCGCGATTGCGGCCTTGCCGGCGTCCAGCAGCAGCGTGGCGAGCGCGATGTCCTTCCTGCCGGTGCGCAGCACGTTGGTCGCGCCGATATTGCCGGAGCCGACATTGCGGATGTCGCCCAGGCCCGCCGCGCGCGTCAGCACCAGCCCGAACGGGACAGAGCCGAGCAGATAGCCGCCGATCGCGGCCAGGAGGAAATAAAACGCCAGCACCGGAGGCTGTGTAGCAGGGGCGCACGCGCTTGGGGAAGAGGCGCGCGATAAGTGAGGCGGATTATGGCCCTGGCGGCTAGCCGATCGGGATGTAGCGCGCCGTGACGTGCACGGCGTCGGCCTTGCCGGGCGCGGGGCGCAGGGCAAGGCCGATATTTTGCGCGGCGAGCGCTTCATCGATGCAGAGCACGTCGTCGATCTGATCGAAATTGTCTTTGTGTTTGGACTCAAACGCCGCGCGGGCGCGGGCGGCGGCCCAGATGGCGGGCTTGTCGCGCCCGACATGGAAGGAGAACGCGTGGAACTCGTTGAACAGTCCCGGCGTGTAGCCGCCGGTGTTGACGAAATAGAGCGCAACATCTCCGCGCGCCGCGGCTGCGGTGGGGATGATGTCGAAGCCATCCACGGTTTCGAGTTCGGCGTAAGCATCGATATGCAGCGAGCCTGGCGTGCCCCACCAACGCTGGCGCAGCAGCGGATAAGTTTCCTCGATGCTGCGCCCGGCGACGAATTGCACGTCATGTAATTCGATCGACGCGCGCGGATGCGCCCCGCCCACCAGCACCGCGTAAAGCTTGAGCGGCGCGCTCACCTCAGCCGCCCCGGCAATTCACCGGCCCGGCGCGGCCGACTTCCCATTGCGCTTGCGCGCCCGCGCCGCGCACGCCGTAGCGGCCGTTGGAATAGTAATTGTCGCCCGCCTGCGGCAGCACCATGCTCGGCCCGCCGATGATGGCCACGCGCGCTTCATCGCCCTGATAATCCACCATGAGCTGGGTGCCGTCCGCGCAGGAATAAGCGATCGGGCCTGTCAGCGGCAGATCGGGCGGGGGCGGTTCGAACGGATTGGTGGAGCAGGCGGCGAGCGCGAGCAGGGAAGATGCGGCGATGAGCGTGCGCATGGGCGGCTCTCCTTAGCGGGCGAACACCGTTTTGCCGGCGATGAAGGTGCGGCTGACCGCGCCTTGCATCAGTTTTTTATCGAATGGCGAATTGTGCGACTTCGATTTCAGCTTGTCCGCATCCAGTTTGAACGGGGCGCCTGCGTCGAACACGATAATATCGGCGGGCGCGCCTTTGCTGAGGCGGCCTTGCGGCAGTTTCAGGATTTCCGCGGGCTTTGAGGTCATCGCGCGCAGGATGGTGTTGAGCGAAGCTTCGCCCTTGTGCGCAAGGCTGAGCGCGCCGGGCAGCAGCGTTTCCAAACCCACCGCGCCGAAGGCGGCTTCCTCGAACGGCAGGCGCTTATCTTCAGCAGGGCGCGGATCGTGGCCGGAGACGATCACGTCGATCAACCCGGACGCGACTGCTTCCACCAAAGCGCGCCGGTCATCCTCGCTGCGCAGGGGCGGGGAGAGCTTGGCGAAGGTGCGATAGCCGTCCACATCGTTCTCGTTCAGCACGAGATGATGCACGTTGACGCTGGCGACGGCATTCACGCCGCGCGCCTTGGCGCGCTTCAGCGCCTCCAGCGTTTCCGCGGCGGAGATCATGTCCATCAGCAGGCGCCCGCCGGTGATTTCCGCGAGCTTCAGATCGCGCTCGGCCATGATGGTTTCAGCGGCGGCGGGGATGCCAGGCAGGCCGAGGCGCGCGGCGAGTTCGCCTTCGTGCATGACGCCGCCTTCGGCGAGAAACGCATCCTCCGGCCGGTTGGCGATCAGCGCGTCGAACGCGGTGGCGTAAGCGAGCGCGCGGCGCAGCACGCGCGAAGATGTAATCGGCTTGTCGCCATTGGTGAACATCACCGCGCCGGCTTCGGCCAGGAGGCCGATTTCGGTCATCAGCTCGCCGTCGAGATGTTTGGTGAGCGCGGCGGCAGGCAGAATGCGCACCCCGCCCGTGCGGTCTGGCCCGCGGCGGCGCACAAAATCGACGAGGCTTTGATCATCGATCACGGGCGTCGTGTTCGGCATCATCACCATGGTGGTGACCCCGCCTGAAGCGGCGGCGCGGCCGGCGGATTTGAACGTCTCTTTATGCTCGGCGCCCGGCTCGCCCAGCACCACGCGCATGTCGATCAGGCCGGGCGCCACGTGCGCGCCGCCCGCGTCGATGATCTCGGCGCCATCGGGCGCGCTTTTCACCGCGCCGATGTCGAGGACCTTGTCATCGAACAAAATCGCGCCGTCTTCGACCTTGCTTTTGGCCGGGTCGATCAGCTTGGCGTTGGTGATGAGGATGGGCTTGGTCATTTCAGCGCCGCTTCAACGCCACGTTCAGCGTGGTCGAGAAGGCGATGGCGATGATGAAGGGCACCCAGATCGGCAGATTGCCGAGGCCGGGCGTTTCGAGCGCGGCGGCGAGATGATCGTCCACGCACCACCAGAGCAGAAATAGCCACATGATCGGGCCTCCTCACGGTTCGCCCCCGCCATTGAGAGCTTCCAGCACCGCCATGCGCACGGCCACGCCCATGCGCACCTGGGTTTCGATCAGCGAAACGGCGGGATTATCCGCGACGCTGGAATCGATTTCGACGCCGCGATTCATCGGGCCAGGATGCATGACGAGCGCGCCCGGCTTGGCGTGCTTGAGCTTGTCTTCATCGAGGCCATAGAACCAGAAATATTCGCGCGCGGAGGGGAAGAAGCCGCCATCCATGCGCTCGCGCTGCACGCGCAGCATCATCACCACGTCCGCGCCATCGAGGCCCTTGCGCATATCGGTGAACACGTCCGCGCCCCACCGATCTGCGCCCGCAGGCATCAAAGTGGGCGGGCCGATCAGGCGCACGCGCGCGCCGAGAATGTTGAGCAGCGCCACGTTCGAGCGCGCGACGCGGCTGTGCAGCACGTCGCCGCAAATGGCGATGGTGAGCCCCTCGATATCGCCCAGGCGCGCGCGGATGGTGAAGGCGTCGAGCAACGCTTGCGTGGGATGCTCGTGCTTGCCGTCGCCGGCGTTGATCACGGCGCAATCGACCTTCTGCGAAAGCAGCTCCGCCGCGCCCGAGCTGCCGTGGCGCACGACCAGCAGATCGGCGCGCATCGCGTTCAGGGTGGCGGCGGTGTCGATCAGGGTTTCGCCTTTGGCGACCGACGAGCTTTTCACGCTCATGTTCACCACGTCCGCGCCCATGCGCTTGCCGGCGAGTTCGAACGAGCTTTGCGTGCGCGTGGAGTTTTCGAAGAAGAGATTGATCAAAGTGCGCCCGCGCAGCGTGTCGAGCTTTTTGATTTGCTGTTCGAGCAGCGGCGCGAAGGCCTCGGCGCGGTCGAGCAGGCCTGTCGCCTCATCGCGCGCGAGGTCGGCGACGGACAAAAGATGCTTCTTGCGAAAACGGACCGGGGATTTGCGGGGTTCGCTAGATTTCACGCCGGTGCGTCGCTCAGCCATGGGCGCTTGTTAAGCTGTGCGGCCAAACCGCCGCAAGATAATTCGTTTCCGCCGCATTCACGCCAAAGACTCCGTCTTGTATCCGTTTTGTTCTCGTGGTGGGAATGGGCGGGTCGATCGGGTTTCTGTGGGAGGGTTGCGTGAAAAAATCCAACTCTAATCAACGGGATGAGCTGCCGGCGCTGCGGCCGGTAGGGATTGCGATCGCGGCCGTGGTGGCCGGGCTCGGCGCCGGGAAGGCCGTTGCGGCGGAAGCCGCGCCGGCGCGCGCGCCACTGGAGCCGGCCAACCAGGAAAAGACCTACGTGCTCGATCACACCAATCACCCGAGCTTCGAGGAAGATTCGGACATGGTGGTCGGCCGCAGCACTCCGGTGGCGCCGTTCGGCGGCAAGTAAGGCCTCGGTTGCGCGTCTTGCTGGGGCAGGGCGCGCAGCCTAGAATTTGGCCATGACGAAGCTGGATATCGTGTTTCAGCGCGTGCGCAGCCTGCCGCAAGAGCAGCAGGACGTCATCGCCGCTGAGTTGGAAGCGATGCTGGCGCCGGCGGGCCCGGCGTTCCAGCTTACGCCAGCACAGGAGCAGGAACTGGCGCGCCGCCTCGCGCAGCCCGGCAAGCAATACGTGTCGCACGAGGACGTGGCGGCGCAGTTTGAGCGCAAGTTCGGACGATGAGGATCGAATGGTCGCTGGACGCCGTCCGCGACCTTGACCGCATCCAAGACTACTTGATTGAGCGCAACCCTGGCGCGGCGGAGCGGGTTTGGCTCCGCATCCATCAGCGGGTCGGTCTGCAGGCGCATATTCCGTTCGCGGCGCCGCTCTATGGGGCGGGGCCGGCGCGGATGCTCGTCGTCGGCGGAACACCGTACCTAGTGCTTTACGTGGTGGACGGTGAAGTGCTGCGCGTGGAGCAGGTGCTGCACGGCGCGCAGGCGCGCTAGCCCAGCGCCAGGCTGAGCACGATCGGCATCGTCAGCATCGAGAGGATGGTGGTGGCGGTGATGATCGCCGCCATCAGCCGCACGTCCCCGCCCATTTCGCGCGCCAGCGTATAGCCGGCGGCCGCGACCGGGGTGGCGCCGATGCCGGCGGCGACGGCCGCGGCGAGCGGGCTCGCTCCGAGCGCGGTGGCCGCGGCCCAGAGCACGAGCGGCGCCAGCAGCAGCTTGAGCGCGCTCGTCACGCCGATCTTCAAGCTATCCGCGCGCAACGCTCTGAAATCGAGGCCGGCGCCCACGGTGATCAGCGCCACCGGCATGGCCGCTTGGCCCAGCAGCCGCAGCGCCTCGCTCAGCGGGCCGAAATCGGTGACGCCGATTGCCTGCACGAGCAGCCCCGCCGCGCAGGCGAGGATCAGCGGATTGATCAGGATCTGGTTCAGCACCGCGCGCCAGCTGGCGGCCTTGGCGCTTCCCCAGCGCGCCAGCACGATCACGGAGATGATGTTCACCATGAACACCAGCGGGCCGAACACGAGCCCCAGCAGCGCCATGCCTTCGGGGCCGTAAAGCGCGGGGCCTGCGGCCAGCAGCGGAAACCCGTTCCAGCGCAGCACGCCTTGGAATACGCTTGTGTAGGCCGGCCCATCGCCGCGAAACACGAGGCGAAGCGCGAGCGCGATCAGCGCCATCACGCCAAAGCCCGCCAGTACGGCGATCAGCATAGGCCCCGCGTCGGCGCTGGAAAAATCGGCGCTGGAAACCAGCGTGAACAGAAACGCCGGATAGAGCACGAAATAGCCGAAGCGATTGACCGCGCCGAAGGCTTCCGGCTCGGCGATGCGCCGATTGCGCGCCAGCCAGCCGAGCGCGATCAGAATGAAAACCGGCGCAAGCGCGATGATGACGCTAGGCATGGCTCACGCCCGGCGCTCCTGCATCGCATCGAGCGCGCCTTGCAGCATGTAAGCGGCGGCCATTTGATCGACCACTTCGCCGCGCCGTTTGCGGCTGGCGTCGCCCTCGATCAAGGTGCGCGTCACCGCGGCCGTGGAAAGGCGCTCGTCCCAGAGCAGCAGCGGAACATCGCGCTTGGCGATCAGGTTGCGCGCGAACGCCCGCGCCGCTTGCGCCGCGGGGCCGGCCGAGCCGTCCATGTTGAGCGGCAGGCCGATGACAAGGCCGACGCATTGGCGCGCATCGTAAAGTTTGAACAAGGCTTCCGCATCCGCCGCGAATTTGCTGCGCGCGATGGTTTCGCGTGAGGAGGCGATGAGGCGCGAGCCGTCGCTGACGGCGAGGCCGATGCGCTTTTCGCCGGGATCGACGCCCAGCAGCGCGCCCGCGCGCGGCAGGGCGGCGGCGAAATCGGGGAGCAGAAGCAGCGGCAAGGCGCCTTTCCCTCGCCCAGCGCTTGCGGGGCGTCAACGCTTAGCGTTGGATGGGCGCGAGGGCGAATGGAGGCGCGCGATGTCCAAGAAGAGATTTCTCACCGTTCTGGCGCTGGCCGGCGTCTTCGGGCTTAGCGCGGCGGCGAACGCGGTTTCGCCCGCGCCGCCGGAGGATGAAATCACCTGCCAGGCCACGCACCAGATCAGCTGTAGCGGCGACGGCGCCTGCGCCAGCGAGGCCAGCGACACGATCTATGTGAATTTCCGCTACTCGCCCACGACGCTCAGCGGCGATCTATGCACCTACACGTATTGCCGCGGCTACACGCTGCTGCCCCAGCCCACCGCCGCGGGCCAGGCGAGCCCCCCGCATACCGGCTTCACCCTGTCGGACCGCGCGGGCTCGACCGAGGACGACGAAGGCGTGCCCTTGGTGGATTTTCAGCTCTCGCTCAACGCCGCGCGCACGCAATTTGTGTTGGTGAATGTGGAGGATGGGCGCACCGGCGGCTGGGCCGGGGCCTGCACGCCTACCGAGCCTTGAAAGCGGCGCCGGGCGCTGGTAGCTCGGCCCCATGTCTATCGATGAAAAAACCGTGCGCCGGGTGGCCAAGCTCGCCCGGCTTTCGCTGCCCG
>DAOMPU010000023.1:0-17233 GCA_035444925.1 Terricaulis sp.
TCGAGCTGACCACGCAAATGCTGGCGACGCTGTTTGATTTTCCCTGGGAAGATCGGCGCAAGCTGACGCGCTGGTCTGACGTAGCCACGGCCGCGCCGGGGCAGGGCGTCGTCGAGAGTGACGAGCAGCGCCGCGCCGAGCTGATGGAATGCCTCAATTACTTCAACAATCTTTGGCATGATCGGGCGAATTCGGCGCCGAAGCCGGATTTGATCTCGATGCTCGCGCATGGGCAGAGCACCAAGAACATGCCGCCGATGGAATATCTCGGGAATCTGATCCTGCTGATCGTCGGCGGCAACGACACGACGCGCAATTCGATTACCGGCAGCGTCTATGCGCTGAACAAATTTCCCGAGCAATACGCAAAGCTGAAAGCCAATCCGGCGTTGATCCCCAGCCTCGTCTCCGAGACGATCCGCTGGCAAACGCCGCTCGCCTATATGCGCCGCACGGCGCTGGAGGACGTCGAACTCGGCGGCAAGACGATCAGACGCGGCGACAAGGTCGTCATGTGGTACGTCTCGGGCAATCGGGACGACGAAGTGATCGCCAATCCAGATCAGTTCGACATCGAGCGCGAAAACGTGCGCCGGCATCTCTCATTCGGCTTCGGCATCCATCGCTGCGTCGGCAATCGGCTGGGCGAAATGCAGCTGCGCATCGTGTGGGAGGAAATCCTCAAGCGCTTCGACCATATCGAAGTGATGGATGAGCCCAAGCGCGTCTATTCCTCGTTCGTGAAGGGCTACGAGACGCTGCCGGTGCGCATCAGCGCCTAAACGTCAAAGACGCTTTAGGAACCTGTTGCATCGGGGCGCGTTGGCGCTCAGATGAGCGGCATGACAGCACCCGCAAATCCGCGCGCCGAGAAGCCCGCGCGCACGCACGCGCTGTGCGAGGTGCTGGACGAGTTGATCGAAGCCGTCAGCGACGCCAAGCAGGAAAAAGTGGCCGTCCGGGCGTTGGTCAGCGCCGTGGGGCGGCGCACCTATGGGCCGCTGTTTCTGGTCATTGGCCTGTTTGCGATCTCGCCGGCCACCATCGTGCCGCTGATGACGTCCTTCACCGCCATGGTGATCCTGGCGCTGGCGATCCAGATGGCGCTGGGCTTGCGCCGGCCTTGGCTGCCGAAAAGCATTTTGGACATCGAGGCGCCGCGTCAGGCGATGTTCGATTTCTTCGAGAAGGCCCGCCCCACCATCGCCAAGTTGGACGGCGTGTGGCTGCGCCCGCGGCTCACCTTCCTCACCAAGCCGCCGTTCGTGAACCTGGTGGCGCTGTGCGTGGCGGGGGCGGCGTTGATCACGCTGCCGCTGTCGCTGATCCCGTTTGCGCCGCTGGCGCCGGGGATCGCCGTGGTGCTGTTTGGCCTCGGCATGACGGCCAAGGACGGGCTCTGGCTCGGCCTCGGCGTGGCGGCTGTGGCGGGCTCGATCTGGCTGGCGTCGCCATTGATTTTTTAGGCCGCGTTTGACGCCAAGTGCGGCGCCAAATCCCTGCTGGGATCCAAGACTTTTCGGCTCCGAACTCCTATATTGGAGCATGTTTTCCGGCACGATTCGAACCCCATGAACGCTCCCCAAAACGCACCGGCGGGCGCGCCTGAATATGGCGCGGATTCCATCAAGGTTCTCAAAGGCTTAGACGCTGTTCGTAAGCGCCCCGGCATGTATATCGGGGACACCGACGACGGCTCGGGTCTGCATCACATGATCTACGAAGTCGTCGATAACGCGATCGACGAAGCCTTGGCCGGGCACGCCAAGAACGTTCAGGTGATTTTGCACGCCGACGGCAGCGCCGAAATCACCGATGACGGGCGCGGCATCCCGACCGACATCCACCCCGGCGAAGGCGTCTCCGCCGCCGAAGTGATCATGACCCAGCTGCACGCGGGCGGGAAGTTCGATCAGAATTCCTACAAGGTCTCCGGCGGCCTGCACGGCGTCGGCGTCTCCGTCGTCAACGCGCTCAGCGAGTGGTTGGATCTGCGCATCTGGCGCGCCGGCAAAGAGCATTACATGCGCTTCCGCATGGGCGACGCCGAGGCGCCGCTGGCGGTCGTCGGCGATGCGCCCGCGGCTAAGCGCGGCACGTCCGTGCGCTTCCTGGCCAGCCCCAAGACGTTCACGATGGTGGAATACGATCGCAAGACGATCGAGCACCGCCTACGCGAGCTCGCCTTCCTCAATTCCGGCGTGAAGATCATCTTCAGCGATCTGCGCGGGCCCGAGCCGTTCGAGGAAACGCTCTATTACGAAGGCGGCGTGAAAGCCTATGTGGCCCACCTCGACCGCTCACGCGCCGCTTTGATCCCCGACGCGATCTACGTGGTCGGCGAAAAAGACGGCATCACCGTCGAAGCCTCGATGCAATGGAACGACGGCTATCACGAAAACACGCTCTGCTTCACCAACAACATCCCGCAAAAAGATGGCGGCACGCACTTGGCGGGCTTTCGCGGCGCGCTGACGCGCGTGGTGAACAATTACATGCAAAGCTCCGGCATTGCCAAAAAGGAGAAGGTCGAGATTACCGGCGATGACGCGCGCGAAGGGCTCACCTGCGTGCTCTCGGTGAAAGTGCCCGATCCGAAATTCTCGTCGCAAACGAAAGAAAAGCTGGTTTCCTCCGAAGTCAGGCCCGTGGTCGAAAGCCTGATGGCGGATGCGCTGACGCAATGGTTCGAGGAAAATCCAAATCACGCCAAAAACGTGATGGGCAAGATCGTGCAGGCCGCCGCCGCGCGCGAAGCGGCGCGCAAAGCGCGCGAAATGCGCCGCAAAAGCTCGCTCGATGTCGCCTCGCTGCCGGGCAAGCTGGCTGATTGCCAAGAAAAAGACCCGTCCAAATCCGAACTCTTCATCGTCGAGGGCGACAGCGCGGGCGGCTCGGCCAAGCAGGGCCGCAACCGTGAAACCCAAGCCGTGCTGCCGCTGCGCGGCAAGATTTTGAACGTCGAGCGCGCGCGCTTCGACAAGATGCTCTCATCCGATCAGGTCGGCACTTTGATCACCGCGCTCGGCGCCGGCATCGGCCGCGGCGAAGGCGATATCGATCTCAATAAGCTGCGCTACCACAAGATCATCATCATGACCGACGCGGATGTGGACGGCGCCCACATCCGCACGCTGCTGCTGACGTTCTTCTATCGCCAGATGCCCGAGATCATCGAAGGCGGCTATCTCTACATCGCCCAGCCCCCGCTCTATCGGGCCGCCAAGGGCAAGGGCGGGCGCTATCTGAAAGATGAAGCCGAGTTCGAGACCTATCTGATCGAGGAAGGCTCCGCCGGCGCGGTGCTGGAAACGGAAGCCGGCGCGCAGATCGCGGGCGATGATCTCAAACGCCTCGCGCGCGAAGCTGTCAGCGTAGAGGCCCTGATCAAGCGCCTGCATCAGCGCGCGCCCGACGCGGTGCTGGAGCAAGCCGCCATCGCGGGCGCGTTCGCACCTGGCGCGGGCGAAGCGGAAGCCGCCGAAGCCGCGCGCCGCCTCAATGTCATCGCCGAAGAAGGTGAGGCCACTTGGGAAGGCCGCTTTGATCCCGATCACGCGCTGGTGCTGGAGCGCATTGTGCGCGGCGTGGCCGAGCGCGTGGTGATGGATAAGCTGTTGCTGGCCTCCGCGGACGCGCGCCGCCTGGCCGATCGCGCCGCGAGCTTGCGTGAGACGTATGCGGGGCGCACAATCCTCAAGCGCGGCGCGGAAACGCAGGAGCTCCACGGCCCGCTCTCGCTGCTGAAGGCGATCGAAACAGCTGGCCGCAAGGGCGTTTCGATCCAGCGCTACAAGGGCCTTGGCGAAATGAACGCCGAGCAGCTCTGGGAAACCACGCTCGATCCGGAAATCCGCAATCTGCTGCAGGTGAAGGTCGATCACGGCGACGAAGCCGACGATCTGTTCGCCAAACTGATGGGCGACGTGGTCGAGCCGCGGCGTGAGTTCATCCAGGAAAACGCGCTGGAAGCGGACGTGGACGCTTAGGCCGCTTCGGGGCTTACGGGTTAAGCCAGCAGCGTCCGCCAAAGCATGTAGGCCGCCACGGCGAACACTACGCCCGCGAACACGCGTTGCAGCATGCCGCGCTGCTTGGCCAGATGCTCGGCCAGGTTCGCGCCGATCACGCCGCCGATCACGCCGCCGAAAATGAACAGCCCCGCGATGCGCCAATCGACAAGGCCGTCGAGCATATAGCTGGCGGCCGTGGTTGCGCCGAAACTGCCGACGCTGAAGAGGGACGAGCCGATCGCTTGCAGCATGCTCATGCCTGTCGCGCCGATCAGGCCGGGCACGATCAGGAAGCCCCCGCCAATGCCGAAGAAGCCGGAGAGTGCGCCCGCGCCAAGGCCGTAGGCGATCAGCTTGGGCGCGTTCTGGCGTGTGAGCGCGACATCGCCGTTTCCTTCATCCTTGCGCGGGCGCAGCATGGCGAGGCCCACCACGATCATCAGCAGCGCAAACAGCGGGAGCAGGATTTGCGCGTCGGTGGCCTTGCCCACGCTGGCGCCGACGGCCGCGCCCGCCACGCCGGCGGCCGCGAACACCATGGCGCAGCGCCATTTCACATTGCCGCGCCGCGCGTGCGTGATCAGGTTGGCGAACGCGTTGATCGAGACGGCCAGCGCGCTGGTGCCGATCGCCATGTGCGGGTTGGAAACGCCGACCACGTAAAGCAAAAGCGGCGTCGCCAGGATCGAGCCGCCGCCGCCGATCAGCGCGAGCACAAGGCCCACCGCCGTCCCGCTCAGGAACGCGAGAATATCGGCAAATTCGATCACAGCGCGGGCTTAGGCTGATTCCAGGGCATGCGCTTGAGCAACAGCGCCATGCCGCACCAACCTGTTGCGCCCGCGAAGGTCAGCCCCGCGCCGACGAACGCGGAGAGCGCGAAGAAGCCGGGATGTACGAGCCAGCCGAGCGCCGCGCCCAGCAGGATCAACGCTCCGGCCGCGATCTGCACTTGGCGCATCAGCTCAAGCGGGGCTTTGCGATTGGCGCGCACCGGCAGCCCGGCGGCCTTCCAGGCTTCGATGCCGCCATCGAGGCAATAGGTTTGCGAAAAGCCGACGCTTTGCAGGCGCGCGGCGTTGGCTTGCGTGCGCATGCCGCTTTTGCAGTGGAAGACCGCGACTTTGGCCTCGTCGCCGTTGAAATCGTGCGCATCGAGCGCCGAAAGCGGGACGAGGCGCGCGCCGGCGATATGTTCGCGTGCGTGCTCATCTTGCTCGCGCACATCGATCAGCAATGTGTCGCCGGCTTTAAGGCGCTGTTGCAAGGTTTGAGGGTCGATCGAGGGGAGATTCATTTGCGGGCTTTCTTTGGCGGAGGGCAATAGAGCGCGGCCAGCGTTTCGATCACGCGCTCGGCCTTTGCGTCGGCCAGGCTGTAATAGATGGTCTGGGCTTCGCGCCGCGTGGCGACGAGGCCGGCCTCGCGCAGCTTGGCCAGATGCTGCGACAGCGCCGATTGCGAAAGACCCGAGCCTTCCTGCAACGCGCCGGCCGAGCGCTCTCCCTCAACCAGCTGGCACAACACCATAAGGCGCGCCTCGTGGCCGAGCGCGCGCAGCAAGTCGGCGGCTTCGCCAGCTTTCGCGGCAAATTGCGCGGGAGAGAGATGGAACGCCATGGCCACGCACATATATCAGTTGAAACTAAATTAGCAATACCTAATATTGTGGCCAGAGCAGAAATCTGATAGGAGCGATCCTTATGTCTGGCCCCCAAGTCCGCGCCTTCTTCCATCAGCCGACCTATACGGTCAGCTATTTGGTTTGGGATCCCGCTTCCAAGCGCGCCGCGATCATCGATAGCGTGTTGGATTTCGACCAGAAATCCGGCCGCACCGGCTCCGGCTCAGCGCAGCTCATTCTCGATGCGGTGCGCGAAACCGGCGTGCATGTGGATTGGCTGCTGGAAACGCACGCCCACGCCGATCACCTCTCGGCCGCGCCGTTCCTGAAGCAGCACCTGAACGCCCCGATCGTCATCGGCGAGCGCATCAAGGATGTGCAGCGCGTGTTCAAGGACGTGTTCAATCTGAGCTACGTCACGGCGGATGGGCGCCCGTTCGATAAATTGGTGGCGGAAGGCGAGAAGCTGCCGCTCGGCCAATTGAGCATCGAAATCATCCATACGCCCGGCCACACGCCCGCTTGCGTCAGCTACAGGATCGGCGATGCGATCTTCGTGGGCGATACGCTTTTCATGCCCGATTATGGCACGGCGCGGGCGGATTTTCCGGGCGGCGATGCGCGCACGCTTTATCGCTCAATCCAAAAATTGCTGCAGCTGCCGGACGCGACGCGGGTTTTTCTCTGCCACGATTACAAAGCGCCGGGGCGCGACCGCTTCGCCTGGGAAACCACGATCGGGGCGGAGCGCGCCAACGTGCATCTGAAAGACCACCCCAGCGAAGACGCGTTCGTGATGATGCGCGAAGCGCGCGACCGCACCTTGCCGATGCCGCAGCTGATCCTGCCGTCGATCCAGGTGAACATTCAGGCCGGAGAATTGCCGCCGGCTGAAGAAAACGGCGTGCGCTATCTGAAGCTGCCGCTGGACGCGTTGTAGCAAAAAGTGCGCGGCGCCCCGATTGAGCGGCGCACGCACTGGCGGTAAAAGACGCCTCAGGCGCGCCTGGCCGGGCGCGACGGGGAGGATGTCCGATGCGAATTTTGCTGCTGGGCGCGCTTTCGTGCGTGCTGCTGGGCGCGTGCGCGCGCGAACCTGCGCCTTTGACCGGCGCGGCGCTGATCGAACGCGGCGATTATCTGGTGAACGGCGTGGTGCTCTGCGGCGATTGCCATACGCCGCGGCTTGAAAACATGGCGCCCGATGAGACGCGCGCGCTGCAAGGTTGGGAGATGCCGCCGCCGCATCCGCCGGGCTTCGCCGCGATCGCGCCGCCCCTCGCGGGCCTTCCCGCGAACTATTCGGAAGCGCAATTCATCTCCTTCTTGCAAACTGGCGTGCGGCCAGATGGATCGCATCCCGCGCCGCCCATGCCGCCCTATCGCTTGAACGAAGAAGATGCGCGCGCGGTTTCCGCGTACATCGCATCGCTGCCGCGGGCGCAATAATTCTAGTTGAAACGCGCGCTTCATTTGCGTGCGTTGCAATGCATTCATCGTATCGGTTTCGACTTGACGCGTGCGCGTGTTGGGTGTTGCCTTGACGTGTCGGAAGAGCGCGGCGCATGCCGCCGGATCCCGCTAGCCAAGCTGTGCAGCACACAACACCTGGGCAACGGCGCGCACCACGTCTCTTCCCGTCCGACGAAAAACACCGCGCAGCAATGGTGCTGCAGAGAGCGGGCCATTCGTAATCGGGCCGGCGTCAGGCGACGTTTCAGCGTGTGGTGATGTTTGCGAGAACAAATCAGCAACGCTGATTTGTTCGCGGTGATAGAGCGGTAGGGAATAAGGGAGTAGGGGAATAGGGCAGTAGGGTTGCCACTCTTCGCGCGACAATCAACATGCGCGCTGTCCCGCTCGCGCCACATCTCTATTCCTCTATTCCCCTACTCCCTTACTGCCCTTTTCTCCCATGTCTCTCCGTCTCTTCGCCGCGCTTTCCATTCCCGGCGACATCGCCGAACGCCTCACTGCGCTGATGCGCGGCGTGCCGGGCGCCAAATGGCGCCCGCGCGAGAATCTGCATCTGACACTGCGTTTCTTCGGCGACGTCACCGAGCCGGTGGCGGACGAGATCGATTCCGAGCTGGCGCAGATCGCCGTCGCGCCGTTTGAGCTTCAGCTGAAAGGGGCGGGCAAGTTCGGCGGCGCCGATCCGCATGCGCTCTATGTGGGCGCCGGCGAAAGCGCGCCGCTGACGAAGCTCGCGGCCGCCTGCGAGCGTGCGGCGCGGCGTGCGGGGCTCAAGGCCGAAAGCCACAAATTCACCCCGCACGTGACCATGGCCTATCTCAACAACGCCGATCTCTCGCGCGTGCATGCGTTTGAAACGCGCCTTGGCCTGTTTCAGACGCCGCCATTCCGCGTCGAGAGCTTCGCGCTCTATTCCAGCTGGACAAAAAAATCCGCCCCGAGCCTTTACCGGCTCGAGGCGGAATATTTTTTGCGCGGATAGCGCAGCCGTTTTACGAAACGTTGGCCGGGGCCGGCTGTTGCGGCTCGGGCGGGGTCTCGTCGCGCACCATGGTGGCGGGCGGCAGGTTCGGCCCCATCGCGCAGCAACGCACTTGCACTTCAAGCACTTGGTTGTTGAAGCGGCACTCGGTGTCGTTGATCGAGCGCATGATGGCCATGCCGCCGGCGCGCGTGGTGAAGCGCGTTTGCGTGCAGCCCGTCAGCGTGTAGCCGGGATCGCACGTGCCGGCGCGCGTGCGGTTGAGCGTACGCGTCACGCAGCGCACATCGCGCGTCATGGCCTGATCGGCCGTGGCTTGCGCGCGATTGGCGACGCCAAACACTTCCGCGATGCGCTGGCCAAGGCTGGTGCGCACTTCTTCGGTGTCGGCGTGTTGTTTACAGATGTCCGTGTCGGCGCGGCCAGGATCCTGGGCGCACCATTCGGCGATGGTCAAATCGCCGGTACGATTGGCGCAGCCGGCCAGGCCAAGGCCCAGCATAGCGACTGCAATGATTGCTCCGATGCGCATTCTGGCGCCTTTCCCTCTGCTCGTTCAGCCCCCGGGGGATACCGCAAACCCTAAAGCGGAAAAGCGGTCAAGCCTTGCCGTGGTTCCCCCGCGCCCTAGCTTGCGGCTGCTTTTTGCGGAGGTTCCATGGCTGTTCCAAACATCTTCATCCTCACGGGCGCGGGCGTTTCAGCCGAATCCGGGCTCTCCACCTTCCGCGACAAGGATGGGCTTTGGACCAAGTACCCGATTGAAGAAGTCGCTTCGATTCAAGGTTATGAGCGCAATCCGATGCGCGTGCTGGAATTCTACAATCTGCGCCGCAGCAAGCTCGGCGAGGCCAAACCAAATTCCGCGCATTTCGCTTTGGCGCAACTGGAGGCGGCATGGGCGGCGCGCGGGGGATGCGTCACTTTATGCACCCAGAACATCGATAATTTGCATGAGCAGGCCGGGCACAAACGCGTGATCCACATGCATGGGGAGCTGAACAAGGCGCGGTGTCACGATTGCGGCGATGTAAGCTTGGCCGATGGCGACCTCTCTTTGAACCTCGGCTGCGGCGCCTGCGGGCGCATCGGCGGCTTGCGCCCGCACGTGGTGTGGTTCGGTGAAACGCCGCTTTTTATGGACGAGATTTTCGAAGCCTTGGCGGCGGCAGAGCTGTTCGTATCGATCGGCACGTCAGGCGCGGTCTATCCGGCGGCGGGCTTCGTCAATGCTGCGCGCGAAGCGGGCGCGGCGACCATGGAGATCAATCTGGAGCCTTCCGACAATGCGCGCGTGTTCGCCGCCGCCCGTTACGGCAAGGCCAGCGAGGCTGTGCCGGCATGGGTTGCGGAAATGATTGCCGCGCCTCACTAGGCGCGGCGGTTTTTGCGGCTACATTCCATTGAGATGCCTTGAGGGAGCGCACGATGACGGGACGTTGGATGGCGGCGGCCGCCGCTTTGGCGCTGTTGGGCGCGTGCTCCAGCTTTGAACCCGCGGGGCGCAACGCGCGCGAGAGCGCCGCGCCGCCGCCGCCCGTGACCAGTGTCGCGCCCGCGCCGCAGCAGAGCGCGCCGCCTCCGGTCGCTTCGCCTACGCCCGAGCCCGAGCCGAGCGTGGCCGCGCCGGACGTCAGCGTCGCGCCGCCCGCGCGGGCGCCGCAGCGCCAGAGCCAAACCGGGGGCGACATCGTCGTGCCCGGCCAGGTCGAGCGTCAGGTGCAGGCGCCCGATGGCGATCCGCGCTCCAACGCCGAGCGCATGGCCGATATCCGCGCCTGGGATCGCTGCGTGATGCGCATTCAAGGCGCGGGCGGGGATGATCCCACGCGCCCGCAATTGGATACGCCGGAAGAAGTCTGCCGCGGCGAACTGGGCATGGCCTCGCGCACCGCGGTGCCGAACAGCCGGCGCTAATCGGCTTGGTCTAAGATCGCATCCATCGCCTCATCGCTGAGGCCGAAATGGTGGCCGATCTCGTGCACCAGCACATGCGCGACGAGGTGATCGAGCGGCACGTCGCCGTGCGCGATCCACTCGTCCAGAATGGCGCGGCGATAGAGGAACACCATCGCCGACGCTGGCGCGGGGTCCATGATGGATTTCTGCGTCAGGTCCACGCCCGAATAGAGCCCCGTCAGTTCGTACGGGTCTTCGATCTCCATCTCGTCCAGCACGGCTTCTTCGGCCCAATCCTCCACCCGGATCAGCACGTCGCCCGCCATCTCGCGGAAGGGCGCGGGCAGGCTCGCCCAGGCCGCGCGCGCCATGGCGTCGAAATCTTCAAGGCTGGGGGGCAGGAGGGCGGCCATGGGGCCGGGCTAACACGGGCAGGGGGCGCGAGGGTATAGCCTAACAAATCGGTGACGCAGGCGTCATTTTTCTTGCGGGCTCGGATTCCCTCAGCTAACGTGTGGGGATCAAAATAATGCCGCCTGCGATGCGGCTTGCCCGGGAGTGACGACGCGATGGCCGATTCCGCCGCCCCTAATACGATCCGCCAGATCACCAAGGACGAGGTCTATGACGCCGTGGCGCCGACCGACTTCGCCGCGATGCTGGAGATCGACCGCCACCTCAACCGCTCGACCGCGTTTGATAAAATCATCTCGGCCACGCACGACCATTTCTGGGATCCGCTCGACAAGAAATACATCGATTTCAACGATGACTTTGATCCCGACACGACCGACTTCATCCCCGATTACATGGTGCCCTCGCTGCAGACCAAGTACGTTGAGGAATTCTTCGCCGATAAGCCGGCCGAGCGCATCCGCTTCAAAAGCCAAGTCGGCCGCTGGGTGATGAGCTCGATCCTGCACGGTGAGCAGGGCGCGCTGAATCTTTCCGCCTCGCTCTGCCACGTGCTGCGCGATCCGGGCGCGCAGGAATACGCCGCCAACCAGACGCGCGAAGAAGGCCGCCACGTCACCGCGTTCGCCAAATATATTATCGCCCGCTGGGGCACGCCGCTGCCGTGCGGGGCGGTGCTCTCCACGCTGCTGCAGGAGATCGTGCACGCGCCGGAGGTCTATAAGAAGATCATCGGCATGCAGATGCTGGTTGAAGGCCTGGCGATGGGCGCGTTCGCCTCGATCTTCAAGGAATGGGACGATCCGCTGGCCAAGAAGCTGACGCAGCTGGTGATGACGGACGAAGCCTTCCACCACAAGTTCGGGAAGATCTGGGCAGACCGCACCATCCCGCAGCTTTCGGCTGAAGAGCACGAGATCGTCGAGAATTGGGCCGCGCATTGCTTCCAGACGCTGCTGTTCAACCTGGTCGCGCCGCACCAGATGACGGCGATCTACGTGCAATTCGGGCTCGACCCCGAGCAGGTGATGGCCAGCTTCCAGGAAGCGGTCACCGACGAGATGCGCCGCGAGAACATGAAAGAAGGCACCAACATCTTCCGCGTGCTGGTGAAGACGCTGTGGAACGCCGGCATCATCACCGAGCGCACGGCCGGCTTCTACGCCACCTACGTGAACTTCGACGAGTTCAAGGCCGAAGGCGAAGAAATGGTCGGCGATGCGATCGCGGAAGATGGCATCAAATATCTGCAGACCATCAATTTCGGCATCAACACCGGCGCGCTCAGCGAAGTGAAGGCGGCGGCGGTGGCGGCGGAATAGCCGGGCACCATCGCAGCAGAGTTTAAGGGCCCGCATCGTAAGGCGCGGGCCCTTGCTTTTGGGGCGGCGCGCCGTGAGCGGGCGCTTTGCCTTGGGCGCGATGGCGCTTATACAGCGGCGCGATTTTGAGGCCGCGCTGCGCGAGGGCGAAGCGGCGCTGAAAGCCGATCCGCGCCACCCTGGTGCGCTGCAATTGGCGGGCGCGCTGCATTGCCAGCTTGGCCGCCCCGATAAGGGCGCACCGTTGCTGGAGCGCTCGCTCGCGCTGGCGGAAAACCAGACGACGCGCCTCAACCTCGCCAAAGCGCTGCTCGACGCAGGCCGCGCCGCCGATGCGCGCGCGGTGCTGCGCAAAAGCGCGCCTTCGCCGGATGCGGCAAGGCTTTTAGGCGATGTGCTGAAGAGCAGCGGCGACCTGTCGGGCGCGATCGCTGCGTTCCGCGACGCGGTGCGCCAGCGCCCCGATTACGCGGACGCCTGGAACAATCTGGGCAATGCGCTGCGCGAGACGGGTGATCTCGATGCGGCGCTCGAAGCGCTGATGCGTGCTGTGCAGCTCAACCCGCGCGCCGCCACGATCCAGCTCAATCTCGCGCGCGCCTTAAGCGCGGCCGACCAGCCCGAAGCGGCGTTTCAGGCCGCGCAAGCGGCGCTGAACCTCGCGCCGCATGATCCGCATGCCAAGCTGGAATCCGCCAAACTGCACATCGTCGCCGAACGCTTCGACGAGGCGCTGACGTTGCTCGAGGCGGTTGCGCCAGCAGCTGGCCAACGACGCAGATTTTTGGGTGGCCAAGGGATTGGCTGAATCCGGCGCCGATAAAATCGAGGCGGCCGAAGCGAGCTATAAGCGCGCGATCGCTTTGGCGCCGAAGCTGGAGATCGCCTCGTGATCAGCTCGCGCCGGTGCTGCCCTTGCTGGAGCCATGGGCGGCGCGCTTCGGCTATTAGCCGCGCGGGGCGGGGGCCTGCTGCGGCGGCGGCGGCGCACCGGTGACGCTATCGAGCTCCTCCAGCGTTTCACCGACTTGCGCCGCGACCGCTTGGGGATCAATCACCTGATAGCCGGCAGGCACGCCGAACAGCGCCGGGTCTTGATCGCCGCGCTGCAACGCAGTGGCTTCCCAAAGCACCGCGCCTTCCTGCGTCACGCGCAGGACGATGCCGTCGCTAGTGATGCAGGCGGTGCGCACGCCCGTGTCGCCGTCGCGCGGGCGCCATTCGTTTCCGTCTTCGCCGGCGACGCTGCAGCGGCCGACATGGCGCGCATTGTCCGCGCCCAGCGCGGACCAGGCGGCTTCCATGGGCTTAGGCGCATTCGCATCATCCACGCGCACGGCGACGCCGAGCGCTGGCGCCGGCGCGGACGCGGTTGCGGCGGGTTGTGCAGGCGGAGCCGCGCCTTCGGGCGTTGGCGCTGTGGCCGGCGTGGCGGGCGCTTGTGCCTGGCCCGTCGGGTTCAGCACGTAGGCGGAATTGGTGGACTCATCAAACACCACCGCGCCTTGGCCGATATTCGGCAGCGTGGCTTCCACGCGCATTTTCGGCCCGTCGCGATAGATCGTCGTCGGCGTCGTTGAGCCGTCGGCCGCGCGGGTTATGCCTTCGATGCGGTAGTCGGCTTCGCCGAAGCTGGGATAGGCCGGGGCGCCAAGGCCGCAAGCGGCCAGCAACGCCGCACTTGCCGCCGCGCCTAGAAGTGTCGCGATGCGCATGATGTGTCCTCCGAAATGCCAAGCGGCAACGCGCGGCGCGCCCGGCCAGTTCCGCGCGCTTGTTCCGCGCGCGGGGAAGTGAGAAAATGCGCGCATGGATGCGCTCTCACGCCCCGACACGACCGCGCTGCTGGCGCGCGGCGTCACGCGCGTGCTGGCCGATCATGGCCTTGCGTCGGTATTGGAGGTGCCGCTGGCGAACGGGCGGCGCGCCGATCTGATGGGGCTGACCGCGAGCGGCGAAATCTGGATCGTCGAGACGAAATCCTGCCTCGCTGATTTTGCGGTCGATCAAAAATGGCCGGAGTATCGCGAATATTGCGATCGTTTTTTCTTCGCGGTGACGGAAGCGTTCCCGCACGCGCTGATCCCTGAGCACGCCGGCCTGATCGTGGCGGATGGTTTTGGCGGCGCGATCGTGCGCGAGTGCGCTGCGATTCCGCTGGCGGGCGCGCGGCGCAAAGCGGTGACGCTGCTGTTTGCGCGCCTGGCGGCGCAGCGGCTCAGCTATTTGTAAAGGGCGCGCACACGTCGTCCGCGGCGGCGCGCGCGGCGGCGTTGTACGCTTCCAGCGTGGGCGCGAGGCGGCGGATCAGGGCGATGCCTTTGCTGCTCGGGCTTTGCACGACTTGCTCGGCGTGATCGGGCGCGGCGCGGCCTTGGCGCACCAGGATGATCTCCGCATCGCCGCGCACTTCGCGATCATCCAGCACAAAGAAATTGTCGCTGTTGGCGCCGTAGAGCGAGAGCGACCAATACTGATCCCAATCGGCCACGCGCAGCCGCAGCGGCCCGCGCGCGAGATCATAGGCGCAGACGGAATAGGCGAAGTCCGGCGCGGGGCGCACGATGGTGCGCGATGCTTCCGTCACGCGCGGCGCCACATGCCACTGGTTCACCCCCGCCTCGCCAAGGCGCGAGATGGCCACGCCCGTCAGCACGTTCGGCACGGCGTTGATCAGCGCCAGGTGCGAAAGCACCGCGATCGCCAGCGCGGCCCACACATATTTGCTCCAACCGCTCATGGCGCGGCCCCGGCGCAATTCAGCGTGGTCAGCACCGGCAGGCTCTCGGCGCTGGCGCGAAATTCGCGGCGCGGATTATAGACACGCAGCGTCAGCGAGAAGCCGCTATGGGTGTTGCGCGAGGAAAGCCAGTGCGCGGCCTCGCCCCGCACCGGCGCCACGCGCGCGCGCCAGCGGCCGTCGCCATCGTAGCGGATGCGGGTGGCGTCGATCGCGGCGGCGTGATCGCCGTTCTGCGCCAGAAAATGATCGCGCGCATAAAGCGTGACCGACCACCAGCGCGTTTCCAGCGGCGGCCCGGAGAGCTCATAGACACACGCTTCGCTGAGCGGGCGGCCCTGGCTGTCTTCGGCCAGGTTGAAATAAAGCGCCTCGCGCGCGGATAGGGCCAGCAAGCCTTCGCGCGCAATCACCGCGCGCGTGTAGGGATCGGCGCCCACGGAGCCCGCGGCCCGGCTATGCGTCCAGGCGCCGTAGCGCTCCATGAAGCTGGCGCGGCCAAACTCAAGCGCGGCCCACGCGCTCGCAACGCCCAGCCCAACGCCTACAAGCGCCGCCGCACCCCAGGCTAAAACCCGCCGCCACATCGCTCCCACCGCTAAAGCGTCTGGACTTAAATGCGACCCACACTTTGGATCAACCGCCGTGTCGCATTTAAGTCCAGACGCTTTAGAAGCCGCCTCACGCTTCCGCTGGTGTTTTGAGATCGAGCGAAAGCGCGTGCAAGCCGCTTTCAAATTCTTCACGAAGCGCCTCGTAAACCAAGCGTTGACGCGCCACGCGCGAAAGCCCCTCGAAAGCGGGCGAAACGAGGCGCAGGCGATAATGGGTTTCCCCGCCCGGGGCCGCGCCGGCATGGCCTGCATGCTTGGCTGAATCATCGCTTAATTCGAGCGCAACAGGGGTAAATCGCGGCCCGAGCTGCGCTTTGATGCGATCAGCGCGGGAAAGATGCGTTTTCTGCTCTGTCAATTCCTTGTCCGTTCATCTTCCGGCGCCCATAGTGTTCGCCTGTCATGTCCGACGCATTCGAATATAGGCCGAAATTCATCGACATCCGCGTCAAAAAGCCTGACGCGGAAACGCAAAAGCGCGCCCGCGAGGAGCGCGCCTGCGATCATATAGGGTGCGAGCGCGTGGGCCGCTTCATGGCCCCCAAGGGGCGCGATCACGAAGGCCAGTTCTGGCATTTCTGCCGCGATCACGTCGCCGCCTATAACAAGCGCTGGAACTATTTTTCCGGTATGAGCGATAGCGAGCTGGCCGATTATCAGGCGCGCGAGGAGGTGGGCCACCGCCCGACCTGGACCTTCCGCGGCGGACGCAACGACCGCCTGGCGGCCAGCGCGCGCGCGGGCTTTAGCGGCGGCGATCCGTTCTCCCTGTTTGGCGCGCGCGACCCCTCCGGCAAGCCCCAGGCGACGCCTAAGCGCCGGCTGACGCGGCTGCAGGCCAAGGCGTTCGAGGCGCTTTCCTTGGAGGAAGGCGCCACCAGCGAGGCCATCCGCGCCCGCTACGCCGAGCTGGTGAAGCGCTGGCACCCCGATTCCAACGGGGGAGACCGCGGCGCCGAGGAAAGCCTCCAGCGCGTGCTCAACGCCTACCAGACGCTAAAGGCCGGCGGGCTGATCTAAACCCTGCCCTTGGAAGGGGTTTGCTTCGTCATTTCGCCGCCTTTCTCTCGCAGTTGCGAGGGGGTAAGCTTAGGTGTGTTCTCCCCGGCCCGGGCAGGGCCTCCCGATCGAGTTCAAATGACCAGCGCCGACGATCTCTTGAGCATGAAGCCGGATAAGCAGGTGTCCGCCCGCGAGTTCGGCGTCGATAGCGACATGAAAATCCCCGCCTTCAAGGCGCGCACCGAATACGTGCCCGAGGTGGACGAAGCCTACCGCTTCGACCCGCAGACGACTTTGGCGATCCTGGCGGGCTTTGCGTACAACCGCCGCGTGATGGTGCAAGGCTATCACGGCACCGGCAAATCCACGCACGTGGAGCAGGTGGCCGCGCGCCTGAATTGGCCGATGGTGCGGATCAATTTGGATAGCCACGTCTCGCGCATCGATCTCGTCGGCAAGGACGCGATCGTGTTGAAGGACGGCAAGCAGATCACCGAGTTTCGCGAAGGCATGCTGCCTTGGGCGCTGCAGCGGCCGATCGCTGTGTGCTTCGATGAATATGACGCGGGCCGGCCGGACGTGATGTTCGTGATCCAGCGCGTGCTGGAAGCGAGCGGCAAGCTGACGCTGCTGGATCAGAACCGGGTGATCGCGCCCAATCCGTTCTTCCGGCTTTTCTCAACCACCAACACGATCGGCCTCGGCGACACCACCGGGCTCTATCACGGCACGCAGCAGATCAACCAAGGCCAGATGGACCGCTGGTCGATCGTCACCACGCTGAATTATCTCGATCACGACGCGGAAGCCGAGATCGTGATGGCCAAGGCGCCGGCTTACAATAATCCCGATGGCAAACGCACCATCATGGCGATGGTGCGCGTCGCGGATATGACGCGCAACGCGTTTATGAATGGCGACATCTCCACCGTGATGAGCCCGCGCACCGTGATCACCTGGGCGCAGAACGCCGAAATTTTCGGCGACGTGGGTTTGGCGTTCCGGATGACGTTCCTGAACAAATGCGACGAACTGGAACGGCCGACCGTGGCTGAATTCTACCAGCGCGCGTTTGGGGCGGATTTGCCTGAGGCGGCGACGCGGGTGAAGGTGGCGTAGGAGGGGTGGGGCGTGCGGCTGTGGACGT
>DAOMPU010000024.1:0-12616 GCA_035444925.1 Terricaulis sp.
AACTCGCGGCCGACCTCTGCCTGGAAGCGGTCGCCCATGAGGGCGCTGCCGGCGACGTTCTGGGTCAGCCAGCCCATCGTCTCGGTGATGTCAAACTGCCCCTCGTCGCCCAGCGAGTCGAGCCACTTCTGCACCTCGCGCTCCATGATGGTCGGATAATAGGCCATCTTCTCGCGCCGGAAGGCCTGCGTGACGAACGGTTTCTGGCGCAGATACTCCTCGTGCCCGGCGATGAACAGCACTTCGCCGAAGGTGGCGCGCAGGAACTTATAGGTCGTGGAGATGTTGAGCTTCTTGTCCGTCTCCGTGAAGAACGTCCGGTGATACTCCGGGCCGATGAGCACGGCGACGTTCTGCGGGCCGAGCTTGATGGTGAAGGCGCGGCCGCATTCTTCCAGCCCGCGCAACACCAGAGCGGCGCGATCCTTTCTGAACTCCAACAGATGGCCGATCCCCGGCTTCGCGCCGGAGAGGACCGGGGGGGTGGGTAATTGAATGTTTTCCATGCCGAATTTCTCCCGGCGGGCGCGCCCGGCGCGCTGGCCATCGCATGCGATCAAACCGATGCGGAAGCGGTAAGCGCGCTGTTTCAGCGCATCGGCGATGCGTACGGGCGGCTGGATGCGGCGTTCATCAATGCCGGTTACGGGCGCTATGGCGCGCTGATCGACATGCCGCTTGAGCAATGGAAACGCCATATCGACATCAATCTCACGGGCGGATTTTTGATGGCCCAAGGCGCGGCCAGGCTGATCGCGCAAGGCGGCGAAGGCGGGGCGCTGGTGTTTAACGCCTCGACGGCGGCGGCCCATGTTTGCGACATGCTTGGCGCCTATGCGGCGGCGAAAGCGGGCGTGCGCATGATGGCGCGAACGCTGGCTTCAGAGCTTGGGCCCCAACGCATACGCGTTAATCTGATCATGCCGGGCGTCATTGAAACGGCGATGACGCAATCCTTGCTCGCCGAAGACGGCGTGCGTGCGGACGTGCTGGCCGAGACGCCGGTGGGGCGCCTGGGCGCGCCGGCTGACATCGCGGAACTCGCGGCGTTCTTGTGCAGCGGCAAGGCCGGCTACATCAATGGCGCGGAAATTCTGATCGATGGCGGGCAGACAATCCACGGCTATCCGCGCTGGTTTAGCGCCGATTACGCCGAGCCGAATGCGGCGTGGGCGCAGCAGGCTTCCCGCCGCGCCCCACCAAAAACGTAGCGCTATTCGCGCCCGGCGTGATCAAATTCGCCGACGCCCATTTCGCGCAGCAGATGGGCGCGGTCATAATATTCGCGCCATTCGGTGATTAGGTCGTCGTCGCCGATGGAGATGACGCCAACGACCGGCACTTCGCCTTTCTTGCCGTTGTAAACAAATCGGTCCCAGCGCTCGATATACACGCGCCCGTCAATGACGCCGATGTGCTCGATATCCAGCACGATGCTCTCGACGCCCGCGCCCAGCGCCGCGATGCGCGCATAGATCGCTTCGCGCCCCACCACGGGCTCGACCATCATCGAGTGCAGCACCCCCTGCGGGGCGAACAGATCGCCGACCTTGCGCCAATCCTTGGCGGCCCAGGCATCGGCCATTTCCCGAACTTTTGCGATCTTTTCAGCGTCGCGTGATGACATCGCGGCGTCTCCCTTCAGTTCATCTCGTTATGCAAGTGATATTGGCGCCACAGAGCCGCCCCTGTCAATCGACACTATCTTGACAAGACTGACCACAAAGAACACAGACTTGCTTAAAGAGACCAACAAACCCCTGGGAGGGAATAGATGGCGCAGTTCAGTTTCGCCAAAGGCTCGTTGTATTCTGCGGTGGCCACCGCGACTTTGGCGCTCGCCGCCCCCACCGTGAGTTGGGCGCAGGCCGAACCCGGCGCACGCGCCGCCGGGATGGATGAACTGGTCATCACCGCGCGCAAGCGCGAAGAGAACCTCCAGGAAGCCCCGATCGCCGTCACCGCCATCGGCGCGGAGCAATTGCGCAACGAGCAGATCACCGATCTTTCGCAGATCGCGGCCCAAGTCCCGAGCTTTACCTTCCAATCGCAGAACAGCATGGAATCGGAGATGTTTATCCGGGGCGTCGGCTCAGTGCGCCTCAATGGCGCGACCGCCGACCCTTCGATCGGCACGTTTCTGAACGAAGTCTACATCGGCCGGCGCGGCGCGGCGACGCCGCCAATCTTCGATCTGGCGCGCGTTGAAGTGCTGCGCGGCCCGCAGGGCACGCTGTTCGGCAAAAATATTGTCGGCGGCGCCATCAACCTGATCACCGCCGCGCCCAGCTTCGATTTCGACGCGGGCGGCTCGGTTTCGCTCGGCAATTACGACAGCTTCCTGGCGGAAGGTTTTGTAAGCGGCGGACTTACCGACACTCTGGCGGGGCGCCTTTCGATCTTCCGCGAAACCCATGACGGCTACGCCTACAACACCGTGCGCGGACAAGAGCTTGAAGACAAAGACTCGATCGCGGTGCGCGGCTCGCTGCTTTGGAACGCAACCAACGACCTGACGGTTTCGGTGATCGCCGATTACAGCCAAGATCGCGGCGGGGGCCCCTCGCGCCATGCGGTGGACGACCCGACTTCGCCCGGTTTTGGCTTCATCACGCCGAATATTCCTTCCGACCCGCGCGTGAACGTCTCGCCTTACGAGCAATACGCCGACCGCGACACGGCCGGCCTCACGGGGCGTGTGGAATGGGATTTGGGCGGCGCCTCGCTCACCTACGTCACGGCGTATCGTTACGGCCTCGCCGATGGGCGCTGGACGCAAGCGGGCGCGGGCTCGCCGCCCTCGATCACCGACAGCACGCTCACCCAGCATGAAATGTATCAAGGCGTGACGCACGAATTGCGCCTCGCCTCTGATCCGAACAACCGCTTCCGCTGGATCGCCGGCGTCTATTATCTCGACGAATACGTGAAGCGCACCTCGCGCAACACCGCGATCTCGTTCCTGCCGGGCGGCCCTGGCAGCACGCGCGACACGCTGGACGGCGACAACCTTTTCCTCGGCTATAGCGATACGCTGAGCTACGCCGCGTTCGGTGAGATCGAGTTCGATATTCTTTCGAACCTGACGCTCGCGGTCGGCGGGCGCTATACGACGGACGAGAAGGATCTGCACACGCAGGCCGTCATCTTCAGCCTTGGCCAACCGGGTGATCTCTATTCCCCGGCGCCGCTGCAATCGGCTTACGATGTCCACGTGAGCCAGGACTGGTCCGAGTTCACCCCGCGCATCGCGCTGAACTGGCAGGTGTCGGATAACGTGCTACTCTATGGCTCCTACGCGAGCGGTTACAAGGGCGGCGGCTGGCAAGGCGCCACGGCGAACGCGATCGCGGCGGCCACGGCCTACGACCCGGAATCGGCCTCAACTTTCGAGATCGGGTTCAAAGCCGATTGGCTCAACAACCGCCTGCGCACCAATCTGGCGGTGTTCTACACCGACTTCACCGATCTGCAGGTCGAGCTGCTGGACGATGTGAACCTGACGCTCGTCGTCGCCAACGCGGCGGACGCGGTGATCCAGGGGATCGAGTTCGAGGTCCGCGGCGCGCCCACCGATTGGCTCACGCTGTTCGCTTCCGGCTCGCTGCTGGACGCCGAATATAAGGATTATATCGATCCGCTGCGCGGGCTCGATTATTCCGGCAATCAAATTCAGCGTACGCCCGACTATCAATACACGATCGGCGCTGATGTGCGCCACGGCCTAACCGACGCCCTCGATCTGATTGGCGGGGTGAGCTATTCCTATCAGGATCAGATGTTCTGGGGGCCGGAGAACCGCAACATCGAGGACGGCTACGGCCTGCTCAACGCGCGGATCGGCGTGGGGGCCTCGGATGGGCGCTGGACGGTTTCACTCTGGGGCAAGAACCTCAACAACGAACTCTATCGCACCAGCATCATCCCCTTTGTCGGCGATGAGGTGTCGGTGTACGGCGCGCCGCGCACGTATGGCGTACGCCTAACCGGCCGCTTCTAAGCGTCAGGGGCCGCCGCGGCGCCTGCGCCTTGGCGGCCCCTTGACTTGTTCGGCGCCGGCACTGAGGCTCCGGCGTTGACTCTCATCGCTTAGGCCCATGGCGCTTCCCAAGAAAGCCTTGAAACAAAAGCCGCCGCGCAACGCGCCGAAGCCGGCCGCGGCGCAGGCGCCGTCGCAATTGGTGGAAGCCGATTCGGCGGCGCGGGCGCTCAACATTCTCGGCGATCGCTGGACGCTGATGATCATCGCCCTGGCGTTCAACGGCGTGCGGCGCTTCGATGATTTTCAAGGGCGCATCGGCATCGCCCGCAGCCTGCTGACAGATCGCCTGCGCCGGCTTGAGGATGTCGGCATTTTCCGCCGCCATCGCTATTGTGAGCATCCCCCGCGCGACGAATATCGGCTGACGGAGATGGGGCGCGATCTTTACGGCGCGGCGCTGATGATCATCCGCTGGGAGAAGCGCTGGTTTTATGACCGACGCATTCCGGCCCATCGCATCAAGCATAAGGCGTGCGAAAAGGCGTTTACCCCGGAATGCCGCTGCAAGGCATGCGGCGAGCTGGTGTATGCGCGCGATTGCTATGCAACGGCCGGCCCCGGCGCCGGCGCGGACCCGGCGCAAAAGCCACGCGCGCATCGCCGCTCCATCGTCGAGGCGGCCGCGCCGAGCGACGCCATGATGCAGCGCTCCAGCGAGGTGCTGGGCGATCGCTGGACCTCGCACGTGATCGCCTCCGCATTTCTTGGGCGCAGACGGTTTACCGAATTCCAGCAGGCGCTGGGCGTTGCGCCCAATATCCTCACCGACCGGCTGACCCGCCTCGTCGATCTCGGCGTGCTCAGCCAAAAGCTGTACCAGGAGAAACCGGCGCGCTGGGAATATCGCCTCACCCAAGAAGGGCTTGATCTCTTTCCGCTTGTGCTTGAACTGGTGCGTTGGGGCGATCGCTGGCTCGCGGGGCGCAAGGGCCCGCCAAAAATCATCCACCACCGGCTCTGCGGCAAGGTGCTGGAAACCACCTTCGCCTGCGACCAGTGCCACAAGCCGGTCGGGGCGCACGATACGCGGCTTTAGGCCGAGACGCTTTGTCACTTGTATAACGAGACTAACTGGAATAGGCTCGCGCGCATTATGTTGAGGGCGCACGCATGAAGCTCGAACGTCTGCCGCCGATCAAATCGTCGCTGCGGCCAAGCAACCACCCCTACCTGACCGGCGCCTGGACGCCGCTGCACGAGGAGGTGAACGCTTGGGATCTCGAGGTGATCGAGGGCGCCATCCCGACCGACATCGATGGAATCTATCTGCGCAACACCGAAAACCAGGTGCATCAGCCGCTCGGGCGCCACCATCCGTTCGATGGGGACGCGATGATCCACCAGATCAGCTTTCAAGACGGGCGCGCGTCCTATCGCAACCGCTTTGTCCGCACGCGCTGCTTCGAAGCCGAGCAGATCGCCGGGGAATCCCTATGGGGCGGGCTGGCCGATCCGTGGGGTACATCCAAGCGCCCCGGCTTTGGCGCGCACGGCGGGCTCAAAGACAACGCCAGCACTGATGTTGTGGTGCATGGCGGCAAGGCGCTGGCGACGTTCTATCAGTGCGGCGAAGCCTATACGCTCGATCCTGAAACGCTGGAGCAATCGGGCGTCGCGCCCTGGGCGCCGCTGGACGGCGTTTCAGCGCACACGAAAGTGCATGAGCGCACGGGCGAGCTTTTGTTTTTCAACTATTCCACCCACGCGCCCTTTATGCATTACGGCGTGGTGGATCGCACCGGCAAGGTGACGAATTACACGCCGATCCCGCTGCCAGGCCCGCGCCTGCCGCATGACATGGCGTTCTCCGACAATTACTCGATCCTCAACGATCTGCCGGTGTTCTGGGACGCGGCCCTGTTGGAGCGCAACATCCACGCCGTGCGCGTGCATGACCTGCCCTCGCGCTTTGCCGTGCTGCCGCGCTATGGCAAAGCCGATGACATACGCTGGTTTGAAGCGGCGCCGACTTATGTTCTGCACTTCCTCAACGCGTTTGAAGACGGCGAACAGCTGATCATGGACGGGTACTTCCAGGAGAACCCGACGCCAAAGCCGCTGAAAACCGCGCCGGAAGGCTTCGAGCACATGATGGCGTATCTTGATGAATCAAGCTTCCGGCCCAAGCTGCATCGCTGGCGTTTCAATCTAAAAACCGGCGCCACGGTGGAAGAGCGACTGGATGACCGCAATCTCGAATTCGGGATGATCAATCAGCGCGTCGCGGGCCGCAGGCATCGCTATGTCTATTCCACCACGTCAAAGCCGGGCTGGTTTTTGTTCAACGGGTTTGTAAAGCACGATCTGGACACCGGCCAATCGCAGCAAATCACGCTGCCTGACGGCCGCTACGCCAGCGAATCCCCCTTCGCGCCGCGCGTTGGCGCAAAGGATGAGGATGACGGCTACCTCGTCAGCTTCATCACCGACGAAAACACCGGCGCCTCGGAATGCGTGCTGATTGATTGCAAGCGCTTCGAGGATGGCCCCGTCGTTCGCATCGCGCTTCCGCACAAGATCAGCAGCGGCACGCATTCGTGCTGGGCCGATCGCGCCTTCATCCGCAACGGGATGATCGGCGCCTAAGCAGCGCCGATCTTCGCCAGAACCTGCTCGCGCAACTCGCTGCGGACCACTTTGTTCATGGCGTTGCGCGGCAGCGCCGGCACGACCTCGACACGCTCGGGCAGCTTGAACACGGCGAGGCCCTGCGTGCGCAGCCAATCGGTCAGCTCGCTGAGATCGGGCGCGGCCTCGCCCGCGGGCACAATGGCGGCGCACACGCGCTCGCCCAGGACATCATCGGGCAAGCCCACGACCGCGGCTTCACGCAGCGCGGGATGAGACGAAAGCAGATCGTCCAGCTCTGCGGGCGAAATGTTCACGCCACCGCGCACGATGATGTCCTTGCAGCGGCCGACGAAGCGATAATAGCGCGGGTTTGGCCCCTCGCCCGCGATCTCGAACAGATCACCGGTTTTGTAATAGCCTTGCGCGTCGAACGCGTTGGCGGTGATTTCCGGCAGATTGTAATAGCCGCTGAAGGTGGCCGCGCCCTGGAAGCGCAGCTCGCCGGGCTTGCCGGGCTCGGTGATCTCCGCCTCGGTGGCGGGATCGACCAGGCGTGTTTGAATCATCGCGGCCGTATCGCCGGGCCAATCGACCCCCTCAACGCCCATGCGCGGAAAGAAGCGCGCGCGCTCATTGTGATCGGGCACGTGCGTGGGGCCGCTGAACAGCGAGGCGCCCTCGTTGGAGCCGTAAATATTGCACACCTCGATGCCGTATTTTTGCGCGTAGCCTTCAATCATCCAGGGCGCCAGGGGGGCCGAGCCCGAACCAATGGCGCGCAGCGAGCTGAGATCAACGCCCTCCACCAAAGCCGGCGTCTTCAAGATCGCGTTGAGGATGGCGGGCGGGGCGATGGTGTAGTTCACGCGTTCGGCCGCGATCTGCTGCAGATAAATCTTGAGATCGAACGGATGGTGCAGCACCAGCACGCCGCGCCGCCACAGCCAAGGCGTGACGAGCCCGAACGAGCCGATATTCACCAGCGGAAATGGATTGAGCAGGATCTCGCCTTCACGCAGATCGGCGGCCTCGCTCACCATGCGCGCATTGACGATCCAAAGATTGTGATCCCGCAACACGCCCTTGGGGCGCGCTTCGGTGCCTGAGGTCCAGAAAATCGTGAACACTTCATCGGGCGCGATTGGATTGGCTTCGGCGTAGGCAGCCGCCGCCGAAGGATCGGCGCCCGCGATCGCGGCGTCGAAATCGATCGCCCCTTCCGGCGCGCCCCCCCCTAGGATCAGCACGGAAAAATCGCGGCCTTCCCGCAATTTCAGCGCCATCGCCGCATGATCGAAGCCGGCGAAACGCGCCAGCGTCACGAACGCCTTGGGCTTTACCTTGTCGAGCACATAGCTCAACTCATGCTCCCGATAGGCGGTGACGACGGGGCTGATGATGACGCCGATGCGCGCGCAGGCGAGCGCGAGGATCACCGTTTCAACGAAGTTTGGCGTCTGGTAGCTGAGGATATCGCCCTTCTTGAGCCCAAGCCCAAGCAGCGCGGCGCCGACGCGGTCGATCTCATCGCCCAATTGCGCCCAGCTCAAACGGCGCGGCGCCTTGCCATCAAGATCAGCGCGATTGAGCGGATCGATCAGCGCGGGCTTATAGCCCAGTTCGCGGCGATTGCGCTGCACAAGGTGATTGAGGGTGGTTGAGCCCCACCAGCCCTTGGCGGTGTAATCGGCAACGCGCTCTTTCGGCGTGACGAACATAGCCTCTTCCCTCCCTTATTATTTCCTTGCATAAAAAGACTAACTAAGCGCGGCCGCTGCGACAAGCGACCTAACGGGATTTGCGCATGTATCGTGTCATTCAGTGGGCCACCGGTTCCATGGGGCGCACCAGCCTGCGGCGCATCATCGACCACCCCGATCTCGAGCTTGTGGGCGTTTACGTCTATAGCGAAAAAAAAGCGGGGCTTGACGCGGGCCAGATCGCCAAGCGGCCAGATACCGGCATTATCGCGACCGCAAGCATCGAGGACATCCTGGCGCTTGATGCGGATATCGTCATCCACACGCCGCGCATCACGTTGCCCTATGAAAAGCTGAATACCGATGTGACGCGTCTTCTGGCCTCCGGCAAGAACGTCATTTCCACGGCCGGCTTCCATTATCCCGAAGCGCACGCCGCAGATTACGCCACGCCGTTGCGCGAGGCCTGCCTCAAGGGGAAAAGCACGCTGGCGGGGCTTGGCGTTAATCCGGGCGGGCTGGTGGAGCGCCTCGTCATGGCCGCCACCGGCTTTTGCGCGCAGCTGGATCATATCGACGTGCGCGAGATGGTGGACGCCTCGGCGATGACGTCGCCGGAATTCGTCTTCGGCATGATGGGTTTCGGCAAAGACCCCGCCAAAGAAGACATCACGAAAGGCCCGTTAGCCGCACTCTACAGCAAACTTTTCGGCGAGATTTTCGCCTTCGTCGGCCACGCGATGGGGACGAGGATTGCGCACTTTGCGCCTCTGCACGAACTGACGCTCGCACCACACGATCTGGCGATCGGCGCGGGCGTGGTCTCGAAAGGCACGGTGGCGGCCACGCGCTGGCGTTGGCGCGCGGACTATGGAAACGGCGTGGGCTTCACGCTCTCCATCCTTTGGACAGCCTCACCTGCGCTGCACGGCGGCGAAACCGGCGGGCATTGGCAAGTGGACATCAAGGGCCGCCCAAATATCAGCATGAGCCTCGATATTCACGAAGGCGACCCCGCCGTTCCGCCCTCACGCGCGTTGACGGATGCGACCGTGGCCGCCGCACTGCGCGGCATTCCCGATGTGTGCGCCGCCGCGCCCGGCTTCTTCAGCTATGCGGCGCCGGGCGCTTATCGCACGCGCTTTTAAGCCCCCTTCGGCGGCCATGGCACAAGCGATGAGGTGCGCGCGATATAATCGGCGTACTCAGGCTTGGTGCGGCGCATGCGGTTTTCCATCGTCGGCGCGCCAGACCATTTGGCGAGCGTCCATGTAAGGAACGCGGGGCCGATGAAAGACCAGAGCCCGGTTTGCGTTTCCGCCGCGATGAGGAATAGCCCCCACCACACCAGCGCTTCGCCGAAATAGTTCGGGTGACGGGAGTATTTCCAAAGGCCGGCTTGCATCACCTTGCCCTCATTGCCCGACGTCTTGCGGAACCGGGTGAGCTGCCAATCAGCGATGCACTCATAAAGGATACCGAACATCGCGATCCCTGCGCCAATCCAAGCCAGCGCGCCAAGCGCCGCGGGCGCGGCATCGATCTGCCCCAGCTGCACCGGCAGCGAGACGAGAAATTGCAGAGGCGCCTGCGTGAGGATCACGGCGATCAGGCTCGATGTGGCGAAGCCCCAGTTCTTTTGCGCCTTCAAACGCTCGAACATCTTTTTGTAACGCCGATCTGGGCCGTGATCGATCCAGCGCCAATACATGTAGCCGGCCAAGCGAATCCCCCAGACGCCGCAGATGGCCAGCAGGAGCAGATTTCGATCCGTGGCGCCCTGCTGCAGGAAGGTAGAAACCGCCAGCACCACCATGCCTAAAGCCCAATAGGCATCGACGATCGTAGCGTCTTTCAAGGCCAGCGTGATCAGCCAAAGCACGAAGAAGCCGGCGCACATCACGCCGAAATTCACCAGCAACACCGAAACCAGTTCAGACAAACCTCGCCCCTATCGCTTCGTTGAAATTTCTGTTGCGTCGAGCATGCGCGCCATGGCGCGCTCAAGCGCTTTAGGATCGCGCGCGAGATCTGCGCGCACCTCGATCGCCATGCGATCGGTATCGACCTCGTCACTCTTGCGCTTGATGGCGCGCAGGCCGATCTTGGCGATGTCCTCCGGCCGCTCTTTTTGTCCGGCCACATGCGCCGCCATGCGCGTATCGACAGAGCCGACGATCAGCGCCGAGACATGCGTGCCCTGCTTGGCGAGCTCGGCGCGGATTGAGGTGGTGGCTGCGCGCGCGGCAAATTTTGACGGGCTATAGCCGCCCATCGCCGGCACGGCGACTAAGCCGCCCGCGGAAAGCACATTGACGATCGCCCCGCCGCCATTGGCCTTCAGCGCGGGCGCAAATGCGCGGCACATGCCGAGCAGGCCAAAATAATTGACCTCCATCTCCTCGCGCGCGGCTTCCATGGTTTCAGCGCCGATCAGCCGCTGATTGAGGAAGGCGCCGGCATTGTTGACGAGAATGGAAACGTCCGTGCATTGCGCCGCCGCCGCCTCGATCTCGGCCGGCTGTGATACATCCAGCTTCAGCGCCGCGATGCGATCTGGCTCTTCAGCGACAAGATGCGCCGCGCTCTCTGAATTACGCGCGCCCACATAGACGCGCTTCGCGCCCGCTTCGATAAAAGCGCGGACGAACGCTTCGCCAATGCCGCGATTGCCGCCGGTGACAAGCGCGACGGCGCCCTCGATTTCCATGGCCTAGACCTCCGCGTAAATCGGGTCGTTCGGCTTTTTGCCGCCGCGCGCCAATACAGACGCGTCAGCCGCCATCAGCCCCCGCCCCCAAGTTTCGGCGAACGGCAGATCGTTATTCCATTCCCAGACGAGTTGGCGCTTGGCGATCCGCCATACGCCGCCACGCCGTTCGAAGCGATCGATCGCGCGCGCCAACGTGAGGGAATCGAATTTCTCGCCATCCTTTTTCATGCGGCCATAGGCGAGAATGTAGTGCTCGGCCCTCGCGCTGTCGCCTTCCACGTCAATAAGGATGTTGGTGGCGAGGTGATTCATCACCTTGGCGGAAGGCAGCACCTTGGCCATCTGCTTCACATAGTCTGAAGCAGGCCCGCTAAAGAGGCCGCCATGATCTTCCCAGCCGTCATCATGATAGCACGCCGCGAGCAGATCGACGTCGGCGCGATCTGCGGCGCGCAGATAAAGATGAATCACTTCCGTGATCGCC
This sequence comes from Terricaulis sp., assembly GCA_035444925.1. Classification (GTDB taxonomy): domain Bacteria; phylum Pseudomonadota; class Alphaproteobacteria; order Caulobacterales; family Aquidulcibacteraceae; genus Vitreimonas. The sequence goes on from DAOMPU010000024.1 coordinate 11,511, forward strand.
TGCTTATCGAGCAACACCTGGACTTCCGGATCGCGAGTACTCATGGCTTTCCCTCGATAATTAGAATGTCGGCATCCGGCGTTTCGGCATAGAGCCGCTCCACGTCGGCGCGTCGGCGGTCGATCACGGCGCGGCGGTTCACCGTGCCTTTATCTGACATTTCGTGCGCGTTCGGATCAGGCGGGCTCGCCAGCAGCAATGCGCGTTGGATGCGTGAGCCGCCATGCTGGCCAGCGTTGAACTGCCCGATGGCGGCGGCGATCGCCTCAGGCGTTACGCCGGGCTTGGCCCATGTCATCAACGCGAGATACGGCTTGTTCTCATCGCACAGCACTACATCCGCAACCAGCGAAGTGAGCTGGCGCATAAGCGCCTCGCGCAGCGCCCCGCCATAGACCCAAGCGCCGCTTGAGAGCTTGAATTCCTCCGCCGCGCGGCCGGCGAAAGCCAGGCCCTGCGCGGGATCGCTTTCATCATGGAAGACCGCCAAATCGCCGGTGCGGAAGAAGCCCTCGTCGTCGAAGGCCTCGGCATTCTTGGCCGGCTCATCCAAATAGCCCGCGGTGACGTTTGGCCCGCGCGCACGCAATTCGTAACGGTTTCCGCTTGGCACGAGCTTAATCTCGGCGCCAGGCGTTGGCAGGCCAAGCCCCACTTTGTCGCTCTCAAAATGGATCACCATGAAAGCCGACACGGTTTCTGTCAGGCCATAGCCGCTGGTCAGCATGATGCGATGGCCGGTTTCCGCGACGGCGGCTGCTTGCAAGCGATCATAGACCGGCTGCGAAAGGCCGGCGCCGCCATAAAGCAGAAGCCGCATCCGCGCGAAGAAGGTTTTGCGCAGCACCGGATCGCTCTCCAGCGCATCCACCAGCATGGAATAGCCGAGCGGCACATTGTTGTAATAGCCGACGCTGATTTCCCGCAGGTTCTTGATGGATTGATCGAACAGGCCCGGCGCGGGCTTGCCGTCATCCACATAGACCGTGCCGCCCTCAAGCAAGGTGGTGCGCATCACGAACGCGCCGGCGGCGTGGTGCCAAGGCAGCCAATCCAACATCACGTCATGCCAGCCCGCGCTTTCGCCGATGGTTTGCTGGCATTGG
>DAOMPU010000024.1:12626-16635 GCA_035444925.1 Terricaulis sp.
CTGTTGGCGGCGAGATTGTCGAAAGTGATGGTGACGAGCTTGGGCAGCCCGGTGGAGCCGGACGTGGCCATATAGGCGGCGACATCATCGGCCTTGCGCGCCGCGATGGAGGCGGCCACCTGATCGGTCGCCGGCGTGGCAAGCAACACGTTCAGCGCCGTCGCGCCGTCAGCCTCCGGCGCAGCCGTGACGATGATCGCGTCGCCGATATCGATCTCGCGGAATGCGGCCGCCGCACGGGCGCTTTCAGCGTAAATCACCGCGGGCTTGGCTTTCGCAACAACGTGCTTGAGCCGGCCATAATCGCCCCCGAGCGCGGCGTACGTGGCGCTTACCGGGCAAACAGGCATGCCAGCGGACCAGCCGGCGAAAGTCATGACCGTGAAATTCGGCCCATTGTCAGCCATGATGAGCAACGAGCGCCGCTTGGGCGCATGATCCAGCAGCCATTGCGCAGCGGAATCCATCCGCCGCTTCATTTCCGAATAGGACACAAAAGCCCAATCGCCGCCGCCGGGTGCGCGTTTGGCCATGGCGGGCTTATCGCCTTTCTCGGCCGCGGTGCGCGCAAAATGCGCGGGCAGATTGGCGTCGTACGGGCGCAAGGGGATACGCGAGCGCATAAGGATGGCGCCATCGCCACGGCGCTCGATTTCGAGATCAACCGGCAGCAAGCGAGCTTCGCGCACCGGCGCTTGCGCGGGTGAAGCGTCAGCGCCCATCAGGCGCCCCGCTTCACGACCGGGCGATCAAGCATGGCTTCAACCAGCGGAGAGACTTCTTTCTTCTCGCGCTGGCTGGTTTGAACGTAGGCGTTAAAATACTCGCGCCATTTGAGGATGCGCCCATCCTTGAATTCAAGCACGCCGGCATAAGGCACCGCCAGGCGCACGCCATCGGTTTGGATGAATTCGTCAACGCCTTCCATCCAAACCGTGTCGCCGACCTCTGCACAATCGAACAGGCGCCAATCATTGGATTTGGTTTTGCCGGCCATGCGCGTCAGCGCCGCGCGCATCGCGTCCTTGCCCTCGATCGTCGCCATCATCCCGCCGGAATTGTTCCAAACGAAATCATCGTGCAAATGCGCGAGGACGCCTTCCACATCCAGGCGATGCCAGGCCTCGATCACGTCGTGCAGGGTGTTGATATGCTTGCCCATGGCGCCTTCCTCCGCTCGCGCCGCGCTGAGGCGCGGTCTGTAAGTCTCGTTATACAAGTTAGATGCGCATACGCAAGCGCCCGGCCCCGGCGCACGCAAACGCCTCAAGTTCCGACGAGGAAACTCACCGTGGTGGTGGTGGAGCCGCCGATGTTCAGCGTCTGCACGTTGCGCGCGCCTTCAACCTGGTAGTCGTCAGCCTTGCCAGTGGTTTGCTTGAACGCGTCGAGCACCATGCGCACGCCTGTCGCGCCGACAGGATGGCCAAGCCCGATCAGTCCGCCCGAAGGATTGATGGGCAAGCGGCCGCCAATTTCAATCGAACCATCCTCGACCGCTTTCCAGGCTTCGCCCGGCGCGGTGAGGCCAAGATGCTCGATGGCCATATATTCGGTGGTGGTGAAGCAATCATGCGTCTCCACCGCGTCTATTTCCGCGATGTCCTTCACGCCCGCGCGCTCGCGCGCCTCAAGGATGGCGCGGCGCACTTGCGGGAACACGTAAGGCTGGCCTTCGCTGGCGCGGACTTTGCGCTCATACGAAATCGGCGCGGAGCGATGGCCCCAGCCTTTGATGCGCGGCAGCATATCAAGCGCGATGCCACGCTTGCGCGCATATTCAGCCGCCGCACGCTCGGACGCCAAAAACACCACGGCCGCGCCATCAGTCACCTGTCCGCAATCGTGCTTGCGCATCATGCCTTCCACGACCGGATTGGCTTCATCATCGGCGGTGAAGCTTGCTTCGGTGAATTTCCAGCTGCGGGTTTGGGCGTTGGGATTGCGCTTGCCGTTTGAAAAATTGATCTCGGCGATACGCATCAGGTGCTCGTGCTTGAGCCCCCAACGCCTTTGATACTCGTGGCCGAGATCGGAGAAGGCGCGCGGCCAAACATAGGTGGCGTCTTGAAATTCGTGGCCGGCCCAAGCCGCCGAGCCCAAGTGCTGCGCGGCGACAAGGCCTGGCACGTTCCGCATCTGCTCGATGCCGATGACGCAAGCCGTATCATACCGCCCCGCCTCGATTTCCGCGGCGGCGGCCAGGATCGCCAAACTTCCAGAGGCGCACGCCCCCTCGTGGCGAGAGGTCGGCATGCCGTCAAAATCGGGATGAACCAGGCCGAAGAAGCCGCCAAGCAGCCCCTGCCCGGCAAACAATTCTGCAACGAAATTGCCAACATGGCCGGTTTGAACGTCTTTGGGATCGAGCTGGGCCGCCTCAAGCCCGCGCCCGACGCATTGGGCGAAACCGTCCGCCAAATCCATGCCCTGACGGGCCCAATTGGCGGAAAAATCGCTTTGCCAGCCGCCGAGAATATAGACCATCACGCTTCCTCACCGGCGGGCAGTACGGCACAGTTAGTCTTGTAATGCAAGCTACTAGGGTAGGATCGCATCTGCGCGTAGCGCCGCCACGCAGGCCAGGATGGGCGCGAAGCAGAGCAAGCCGCGTCACCGCACAGCCCGCAAGAACAGCGCGATGAATTGCTAATCTATATCCAAAGCAGCGCCACGATCCCCGCGGAGTTTCAACGGAATCGCGGCCGCATCGGAAGCAGGGAATAACAGGCCAAGATCGAAAATTCGCGGACTTAGCGCGCAGCCTTTGGCCCGGCCCTTGAAAACAAGGAAGAAATGGTGGGCGCGACAGGGATTGAACCTGTGACCCCTCCCGTGTGAAGGGAGTGCTCTCCCGCTGAGCTACGCGCCCGGCCATGCCGGAAGGGCGGCATACATAGCCGCCGCCCCTGCTGCGTCAAGGCGCGCACTGGCGCGCGCTTGACCTTTTCCCACCGATCCCTCTTATTGCGAATTATTCTCAGATGGTCCGCACGGGAGCCCGCTTTGTCCTTTAACCTCAGCCGCCGCACTTTTGCTCTCGGCGCTTCCGCCGCCGCGCTGGCCGCCTGCAGCCAACAGACGCCCGCCGCTGAAGAACCCAATTTCGTCAATCTCTACACCGCCCGTCACTACGACGCCGACCGCATGCTCTACGCCGCCTTCCAGGAAGCGACCGGCGTTGAAGTGCGCGCGCTGTCGGGCAACGCCGAGCAATTGCTCGAGCGCATGCGCACCGAGGGCGACGCGACCGAGGCCGATCTCTTCGTCAGCGCGGACGCGGGCAATCTCTGGCGCGTGAAGGATGCGGGCCTCTTGCAGAACGTCACCTCGCCGACGCTGGAAGCCAACGTGCCCGCGCGCCTGCGCGATCCGGAAGGCGCGTTCTGGGGCTTTTCCAAGCGCGCGCGCATCATCGTTTATCGCAAGGACGCAGTGCGGCCCGAGGAAGTGGCCTCGTTCGACAATCTCGCTGACGCGCGCTTCCGCGGCCAGATCGTGATGCGCTCCTCCTCCAACACCTATCAACTCTCGACGCTGTCTTCGCGCATCGAGCGCCTGGGCGCGGAGAATGCGCAGGCGTGGGCCTCCGGCGTGCGCGCCAATTTCGCGCGCGATCCCCAAGGCAGCGACACCGATCAGATCAAGGCGGTGGCCGCGGGCGAAGCGCAGGCTTCGGTGTGCAACCATTATTATTATCTGCGCCTCACGCGCTCGGAAGATCCGGCCGACCGCCAAGTGGTCGAGCGTGTGGGCTTTGTTTTCCCCGACCAGGCGGGCTCGGGCACGCACGTCAACATCTCTGGCGGGGGTGTGGCGCGTCACGCCAAGCGCCCGGGCCGGGCCAAGCAATTCCTCGAATGGCTGGTGAGTGATGAGGCGCAAAATCTGCTGGCGCCGGTGAATGTCGAATTCCCGATCCGCCCCGAGATCGCGCCGGCGCCCGATCTGGCCGCCATGGGCGCGTTCAAGGAAGAGGACATCCCGCTCGACGCGCTGGGCCGCCATC
>DAOMPU010000025.1:0-16182 GCA_035444925.1 Terricaulis sp.
CGTCCACTTGCTGCAAGCCCGCCGCGCCAATCAGCCCCGGATGGTTGGCCCACGAAGGCGCCGGCAGCAGCACGCGCGCGGCGCCCGCCGCGCGCAGAAAATCAAAGCCAAGCCGCAGCGCGCCCGTGCCGCCGACAGTCTGGATGGAAACCAGATCGCGCGCGGCGCCCGCGAACGCGAGTTCGCCCATTAGCTTCAGAAACTCTGAATCGCCCTGCTGGCCGACGTAAGTTTTCGTGCTCTGCTGCGCGGCGAGGCGCTGTTCGGCCTGCTTGATCGCCGCCATCACCGGCGTTGCGCCGTTCTCATCGCGATACACGCCGACGCCGAGATCGATCTTGTCCGCGCGCGGATCGTCGCGGAACATCTTGATGATTTTCAGCAGCGGATCGGCCGGCTTGGGCGCAAGGTCGTCGATCATGGATCTGTCCAATTCTCAAGCGTTTCCACAAAGCGCGTCAGCCACGCATTGGTTTGATGCCCATCGAGCACGCGGTGATCGATGGTCAGCGAAACGTACGCCATCGGCCGCACTAGAATCGCGTCCTGCCCATCGATCTCGCGCACCACGACGCGCTTTTCCAATTTGCCCACGCCCAGAATCGCCGATTGCGGCTGGTTGATAATGATGGGCGTGGCCACCAGCGAGCCGGAGACGCCGTGATTGGAAATCGTGAAGGTGCCGCCTTGCACGTCGGCGGGCTTCAGCGCGTTCTTGCGCGCGCGCTCGGTCACGTCCGTCAGCCGCTTGGCGGTGTCGAGCAGCGAAAGCGCCTGCGCCTTGTGGATCACGGGCACGATAAGCCCCTTGTCGCCCAGCGCGACGCCGAGGCCGATATGCGCATCCTCGAACACTTCGAGGAAATCATCATGCCAGCGCGCGTTCACATTGGGCGCCGCCGCCATCGCCAGCGCCGCCGCGCGCACGATGTAGGCGGAATAGGTGAGCTGCGCGCCTTGCTTGGCGAACGCTTCCTTGTGCTTGGCGCGGTGGGCGATGACGGCGGAAAAATCCGCTTCAAACACCGCCGTGACGTGCGGCGCCGTCGCCACCGAGCGGCTCATGTGTTCGGCGATGGATTTGCGCATCGCATCGTGCGGAATTTTCCTTGGACCACCGGATTCCTCGCCGACCAACGCCGCCGCCGGCCGGCGAGACGCCGGCGGTCCAAGGGCGATATGCGCTTCCACGTCCTTGTGCGTAATGCGCCCGTCGCGCCCGGTGCCGGTGATGGCGCTGGCGGAGAGCTTGTGTTCCGAGAGGAGACGTTTGACGAGCGGAGACAGGCGTCGCCGCAGGTCTGGACCGCCGGCGCCCACGCCGGCAACACTGGAGCTGGCCGGCGTGGGCGCCGGCGGTCCAGGCTTGGCGGCCACACCCAGCGCGAGCACGCCCAACACAGCGCCCGGCGCCGCTTCATCGCCTTCGCGCAAAGTGATTTCCGCCAGCACGCCATCGGCGGGCGCCGCGATCTCCACCGCGACCTTGTCCGTTTCCAACTCCAAAATCGGCTCATCGGCTTTCACCGCATCGCCAATCTGTTTCAGCCAAGCGCGCACCACCGATTTGGAGCCTTCCTGCTCCAGCGGCATGAGGATGTTTTGCGTGTCAGCCATCAGAACGCGACCAGTTCTTTGATCTTCGCCGCGATGGAAGCGGCCGAAGGCAGCGCCCATTCCATCAGCTCAGGATGATGCGGCGAGGGGATGTCTGGCATGGTGAGGCGCGCCACTGGCGCGTCGAGATCGAGGAACGCTTCGTCCGCCACGCGCGCGGCGATCTCGGCGCCGAAGCCGCCGGTGAGGATGTCTTCATGCACGATGAGGCAGCGGTGCGTGCGCTTCACCGAAGCCAGCACGGCTTCGGCATCCCAAGGCGCCAAAGTGCGTAGGTCGATAATGTCAGCGGCAACGCCGGCTTCATCGGCCGCGGCTTCGCAGCGCTCCACCATCGCGCCCCAGGCAATCAGCGAAATATCGCCACCTTCGCGCACGCGCTTGGCCACGCCAAACGGCAGCGCGAAATCGTCGCCCGGATAAGGCCGGCGCGCGCTGGCGGCGTCCAGCATGTTGCGATGCTCCAAGAACATCACCGGGTCATTGCCGCGCAGCGCGGTGCGCAAGAGGCCCACGGCGTCCTCCGCGTTGGACGGGCAGGCCACGCGCCAGCCGGGGCTGTGCACGAATTGCACCTCGTTGGTTTGGCTGTGCCACGGGTCGCCGCACTTGAAGAAGCCCACCGGCATGCGCACCACCATAGGCGCGGCGAAGCGATTGGCAGTGCGCCAGCGCATCGTGCCGCAATCGTTGATCTGCTCGGTGGCCGGATCGGCGTATTTGCGGAATTGGATCTCGGGCACGGGCATCAGCCCGGCGATCGCCATGCCCACGGCTCGCCCGATAATGCCTTCCTCGGAAAGCGAGGTATCGAACACGCGCTCAGCGCCGTATTTTTCCTGCAGACCCAAAGTCACGCCATGCACCCCGCCCTTGGGGCCGACATCTTCGCCGAACACCAGCACGCGCGGGTTCGCCGCCAGTTCGTGATCGAGCGTGCGGCGAATCGCGGTGATCATGTTGATGCGCGCGCCTTCGGGCTTGGGCGTTTCGCTCGCGCGCGGCGCTTGGTAGCCGGTGTTGACGAGCCCGCCTTCTTCCTGCGGCGCGCCTTCTTCGCTGAACACGAAGCGGGTCACGTTCGCGGGGGAGGAGACGGGGCGTTGATCGGCGATCTGTGCGGCGCGGCGCACTTTTTCCTCGGCCTCGCGCTCCAGCTTGTCCCAATCGGCCGCGCTCATCTGCGCCGGCACGCAATGGGCTTTCAGCTTCGGCAGCGGATCGCGCGCCCACTCGGCGGCTTTCACGTCTTCGCTCTTATACGCCTGCGTATCCTGAAACGAGTGCCCTTGCAGGCGCGGCACGTTGAGGTGCAGCAGCGCCGGCCCATGCCCGCCGCGCACATGCGCCACCGCTTGCGCGACGAAATCCGCCGCTTGCGCGGGCTCTGTGCCGTCGCCGTCAAAAATCTTGAGGCCCTCAAAGCTGGCGAGGTTCTTGGCGATGTTGCAGCCGGGCGTTTGCAGCCACCCCGGCGTGGAGATGCCGTAGCCATTGTCCTCGATGTAAAACAGCATCGGCAATTTCAGCGTGGTGGCCATCGTGAGCGCGGACCAGAACCCGTTGGTCGCCACCGAAGCATCGCCGCCCAGCACAACGGAGATCGCGCCGTCATAAGCGCGATCGCCCAGCACGTTCTTGGAATACTCAATCGCCTGCGCGTAGCCGGCGGTCGGCGTGTATTGCGCGCCGACGCCCCCGCACATCGGCAACGCCGAGGCGCCGTTGGCGTTCGGGTAGTTGAACACCACGCCGATGTCGCGCCCGTCGGAATAGCCGCCGGCGCGGCCCATGGCCGAGCCCAGTGCGTCTTCCAGCGCCACGCCGAGCGCCAAAAGCAAGGGCCGCGAGCGATAATAGCCGCACACCGCGTCCTTCGGATGCGTCAGCTGCAGCCCGAGCAGCACCTGCGCCATGTCATGCCCGCGCGCGCTGAATTGATAGAAAATCTTTTTGCCGGGAACGAGCTCGCGCTCCTCGATCGCGTCCATCGCGCGCGAGCACTGCACCAGGGCGGCGGCGGCGCGCCAATCGATCTGCGGGTCGGGGCGGGCGGCCGGCTTGGTTTTTGCGCTCATAATGCGAGATTAGCGCCGTTTGGGCGCAATATCTGCCATGATGCAAGCGAAAATATTGCGAAGTTTGCATAAAACATGCGAAAATGGCAGTATGAATGCATGAAAAATGCTCCCGCCGCCTTGCCCGATTCCGATCTTCGCCTCCTGCGCGCGCTGCAGCGCGACGCTTCCGCTTCCCAAGCGGCGCTCGCCGAAGAGGCTGGCGTGTCACCGAGCCTGGTTTCGCGCCGCCTGGCGCGGCTCAAGGAAACCGGCGCGCTGCGCGCCGTGGTGGGCCTCGTCGATCCCGAGCGCGTGGGCCTCAGCTGCGCGGCCATCATCCGCATCCGCTTGCGCGATCATTCGGCCGCCAACGTGCGCGCCTTCCGCGATCTCGTCACACGCATGGATGAAGCCACGCTCTGCGTCGCGCTGACGGGGGAGGCGGATTATCTGCTCAAAGTGATCGCGCGCGATCTGCCGCACTTCCAGGAAATCGTGCAGCAGAAGCTGCTGCGCTGCGCCGCCATTGCGCACCTGGAAAGCTCCATCGTGCTGGAGCATTTGAAGGATACGACCGAGCTGCCGCTCGAATTCTAGCTATGCTCCGCGCGCATCGGCGCGATCGGATTGAGCGCCGGCGTGCTCGCCCCCATCGCCGCCGTTTGCTGGAAGAAGTGCAGCCGCTTTGTATCTTTCAGCAGCGCCAGCAATTCATGCAGCGGCGTGGGGCGCGCCACCAGATAGCCTTGCGCCATGTCGCAGCCCATGTGCGCCAACAGCGCGAACGCAGCGGGCGTTTCCACGCCTTCGGCCGTCACGTAAAGCCCAAGCCCGTGCGCCAGATCGATGGTGGAGCGCACCAGCAGCGCATCGCGCTCGTTTGCCGTAATGTTCTGCACGAACATCTTGTCGATCTTCAACTCGTGCGCGGGCATTTGCTTGAGATAAGCCAGTGAAGAAAGCCCAGAGCCGTAATCATCGATCGCCACGCGCACGCCCGCGGCGGCGAAGCGCTCAATATTTTTCAGCGCCTGCTTGGGATTGTCGATCAGCGCGGTTTCCGTGATTTCAAAGCAGAGCTTGCCTTGCGCCGCGCGCGCGGCGGCCAAGGCGGCGGAAGCGAAATCCTGATCGCCCAACAGGCGCCCGGATATGTTGAGCGACACCGCCAGCGGCCAGCCAGCGGCTGCCATCGCGCGCTGTTCTTCGATTGCGCGCTCCAGCACCCAATCGGTCATCGCGCGCACATGGCCGGTTTCTTCCGCCATCGGCACGAACAGGTCGGGCGAGATCATGCCGCGCGTGGGGTGGCGCCAGCGCACCAAGGCTTCGACGCTATCGATCTTTCCGGTGCGAAAATTATACTTGGCCTGATGCGCCAGCGAGATGTCGCCGCTCGCCAGCGCGCGGCGCATTTCGCCCATCAGCGAAAGATTGCGCGCTGGGTCGCCATAAGCGGCCTCGTCGAAGAAGCTGGCTTTCACCCGCGCCGCGCGCGCTTGATCGAGGCCGATCGAGGCGCGCTCGATCATCTGCGCCGGTGTTTCCTCGCGGCCGCGCGGCTGGGCGATGCCGATGGTGATGTTTACATCGACAACCTGGCCCTCAAGATCGATCGGCTGCTCAAGGTGCGAGATCAGCGCATCGGCGCGCTTGCGCGCCTCTTCTTCGCTGTCGGCGATGAAGGCTATGCCCAACGTATCACTGGAAAGGCGCGCCATTGGCCCGTTCGGCGCAAGCCGCGCCAAGCGCGCGCCAAGCCGGCGGATCAGCCCGCCCGCATGCGCATAGCCGATCGCCCCGCGCACATCCGCGAACCGGTCCACCCCGATCGCCGCCAGGTAAAGCCGCGCGGGCTGCGTGGCCGCCGCCAAGCGTCGCTCCAGCGCGAGGCGATTGTGCAGCCGCGTTTCGGTGTCGTGATAAGCCAGGTGCGTGATGCGCTTCTCGCGCTCACGGATCGTGTCGATCATCGCGTTAAAGCTTGCGGCTAGCCGCGAAAGCTCATCGCGCGTGCGCACGGTGACGGGCTCGTACACGCCCTCGCGCAGGTTGCGCGCCGCCGCTTCCAGGGTCGAAAGCGGCTGGGTGATGCCGCGCGCCAGCAGCCACGTCGCCACCACCACCAGCGCGAGCCCCACCACTCCGATCGCGATCAGCGAGTTGAACAGCGCCCGGTACGGTGAAAGCGCGCTGGAAAGCGGATAGCGCAGCAGCAGCATCACCGGCGCGCCGTCGATCACCGCCAGCGGCGCGGCCACGCCTACGGCGCGTTCACCGTGCATGGTGAGGATTGCATCATGTGCGCCGCTCTCGCTGCGCTGGATAAACTCGTTCACCGCATCGCGGTCAATCGCGTCGCGCGTAGTCCAATCGCCGCCCGCGCGCGTCAGCAGCTCCGCTTCAAGCGGAATCGCCGCCAGCGCGCCGATCTGATCGAGCTCTTCGATGTCTAGCGCGTCCGCGACCAGAACCCAGCCCTCCGCGCCCTCAAGCGGGGCGGTGACGGCGCGATAGAGCGCGCCATCCAGCTGCAGTACGCCGCTCGGCGCGCTTTGGCGCGCCAGCGTGGATTGCAGCCCCGGCGGCACCGAGCCGACGCCCGAGCCATCTTCGCCGATCATCAACCCGCCCGCGGTCACCAGAAATACGCGGTCCGTCTGCAGGCGCGCGCGCAGCGCGCTGAGCCTGGCGCGCATGCCTTCCGCTTGCCCCGCGGCCAACGCGCTGCGCAGCGCCGCGTCTTCGGCCGCGCGGGCGGCGCCTTCCTGCAATTGCGCGGTGCGCAGGCGCGCCGTGCGTTCGAACATGGCGCTGGCCGTATCGAGTTGCGCGCGCGCCATACGCGCGGTGGCGCCATCGACCACGGCGTAGGTGATCGCCCCGATCAAAGTCAGCGCAACGAAAAACAGGCCCGCATAGAGAAAAGTGAGTTTAAGGCGCAGATGGCTGAACATGGCTCAACTCGCGCACAGGTTGTAGCGGGAAAAATACTCTCTTTTATGTTGTCGCGCCTGTTGCATCATGCGCGGCGACGATGGGCGGCGTCGCTAAATTGCGCGTTAAATTTGCGCTTTAGTGGCCGTCGCCATGCCCGCTTTCGCGGGGGCGAACCTGCATGGGAACCACGATCTCGCCAGCTTGTTCAAATTGAAGCGTCACATCGAAGCTCTCGCCCGCCACAAAGGGGGCGGTGATTTCATAGAACATCAGGTGGCGCCCACCGGGCGCGAGGGGAGCTTCGGCGCCGGGCGCAATGTCCAGCCGATCGACCGCGCGCATGCGCATGATCTCCCCGTCCATCGCCATTTCGTGAATCTCAATCCGGCCGGCGCGCGCGGCGGAGACGCCGATTAGCGCGTCGGCGCGCTCTTGCGTGTTCGAGATGGTGAGGAAGCCCGCAGCCACGGCGACGCCAGCCGGCGAGGGCGCGGCCCATGCATCGCTAATCACAATCGCGCCGCCCCCGGCGGGCGCCGATGGCTCAGAAGAGGGCGCGCCGCAAGACGCAGCCACGAACGCGAGACATGCTGCAATAAAAATCCGCATGCATCGAGCTATGGCGCCGCCTTGCGGTGCGCGTCAGGTGGCGGGTTGCCGCAGTATTTTACGGCGTGTTCGGGTTGCCGTCGTTCAGCTCTTCGGCGCGCTCTTCAACGTGCTCGCCGGCTTGCTGCAAATCTTCGCCGGCGCCTTGCACCGTGTTGCACGCGCCCAAGCTCAGCACGCCAACCAGGGCGGCCATCGCAACCAACGGGGAAACTGACTTTGACATGAATGCCTCCTTGCGGCCGTTTCAACGGCTCGGGAGGCAAACGCAGGCGGTAGAGCGCGGTTCCGTGCACGCTCAACTCGCCGCGCGGGCGAGTTCCGTCGTGTGCGCGCGCGTCCACACCAGCTGCGCGCCGCGCGCGACAAAGTCTGAAAGCATCGGCGCAATCGCGGCCGGGCCGCTGATTTCGTCGCCGCGCTTGCCGATCAGCGTCAGCGCCACCCGCATCGGCGCGGCTTCGCGCAGCGCCCGCTCGAACGCGGCCATCAGCTCGCGCCGCGCCCCTGCGGCGATCAGATCGGCCAGCTGGTGCCCGCGCAATTCGCCGGCCGCGAACCCGCTCCAGGCGGTGAAAGCGGCGTCCACCGTCTCGATGCGCGCGTGCGCATCGAGCTGTACCACCGCCAACCCCTCATGCGCGCGCACGGCGTGATCGAGCGCAAGCCCCGTCTCGCGCTCGCGGCGCAGCACGTATTGTTCGGTGACGTTATGCAGCAACGCCGCCGCGCCCTCGGGCGCGGGGAATACTCGGATGGCCGCGTGGCGCCCGTCAAACGCGCTGCACTCGAACGCTTCGGCCCGCCGCGCGCGCAGCACGCGCGCCAGCCGGTCGGCCAGCATCGCCGCCATCGGGTCAGGCAGCGCCTCAAACACGGTGCGCCCGATCAGCGTGTCGCGCGGGGCGCCGATGAACGCCTCGGCCACCGCATTGGCGCCGCGGATGCGCGCGTGCGCGTCAAACGCCAGATAGCCTTCGTCCATGTTTTCCAGCACCGCCGCGCTCGCTGCGCGCAGCGCCGTCAGCTCCGCCGCGGCCGTTGCGTCGGGCGCGGCCTCCGCGTGAAACGCTTCCGCCGCCGCCAGCACGAGGCGCTCGCGCCCATGATGCGTGATCGAGATCGGCTGGCGCATCGCTTCGTTTTGCCAATGGCCGATGTTGCGGATGAAATCAGCGGAGCTGACGGCGATACGCTGGCCCATGGGCGCCTCCAGAATCACGGCTTTGTCGAACTATTGGACATCCTAGAAGCTTAACTACAACTTAAACGTGTAGCGCAGGCCTGCGCCGGGCCGCGCCGCGCCACGGTTTTAGCTCAACGCGAAAACAAGCAAAGAATCGCGAATTGCAAGCAATCCGAACAATTCGTACCGGCTAGAAAACAATCTTTATAGACGATGCTCCACACCTCGATTGTGAGGGGGTGCGTTGTGGGATTCGCGCTAAGATTGTCGCCCTGGTTTCGCGCCCGCCGCGCCTGGCGTGCGGATTTTGCAAATGCGCGCGCGGCCGGCCCGGCGGTGGAGTTCGCGCTGATCGGCCCGGTGCTGCTGCTGATCCTCTCGGGTATTTTCACCTATGGCGGCTATTTCCTCACCGCGCACACGCTGCAGCAAATCACCAATGACGCCGCGCGCGCCGCGCTTGCCGGGCTGGACGATCAAGAGCGCACGCAGCTTGCGCGCGAGTCGGCGCAAGAAAGCCTGCGCGCGCAAGATTTCATGCGCGGCGAGCTTTCCCGCCTTGATGTGTCGCGCAATGGCGGCGTGATCTCTGTCGCGCTGACTTATGACGCCAGCGACGATCTCTACTGGGCGTTTCAAACCATCCTGCCCGTGCCTGCGCCGGAAATCTCGCGCACCGTCTCCATCCGAATGGGCGGCTTCTGATGGCGCTGCTTGCTTTTTTGCGCGCGCGCAAGGGCGGCGCTTCGATCGTCACCGCGCTGTCCATGGTGGCGCTGATCGGCTTTGCTGGATTGGCCACGGATGTGGGCAGCGTCTATCTGGAATCGCGCCGCTTGCAGGGCACGGCCGATCTTGCCGCCCTCTCAGCGATGCAGGATCCCGGCCAAGCTCTGGCGCTGGCGCAAGGCACCGTGGCCGGCAATCGCTGGCCTGATGACGCCGCTGTCGCGGTGGAGCGCGGCGCTTATTCCGCCGATCGCGCCATCCCTGCGCGCGAGCGTTTCCGCGCCGACGCGGTGGACGCCAACGCCGTGCGCGTGCGCGTCACCGCCAGCGCGCCGCTATATTTCGGCCGGCTCTTCATTCCTGAAGGCCGCATGAACATCACCCGCCAGGCCACCGCCGCGCAAACGCGCATGGCCTCGTTCCAGATCGGCTCGCGCCTGCTCGCGCTTGAGGGCGGGGTGGCCAATCAAGTGCTGAGCGGGCTCACCGGTTCCAGCGTCAATCTCTCGGTGATGGATTACAATGCGCTGCTGCAGGCGGATGTCGATCTGTTCTCGTACATGGACGCGCTGCGCACGCGCCTTGATCTGGAAGCCGCCAACTTTGATCGCACATTGGCGCATCGCGTCGAAGCGCCGCTGGCGCTTGAGGCGCTCGCCGATGTGCTCGCCGTGCAAGATCGCCGCGCCGAGCGCGCCATGCGCCGAATCGCCGATGCGGCCGACACTTCCGGCCCGCCGCGCGGGCTCAATCAGCTGATCGATCTTGGCCCCTATGGCGGCCAGGATCACGCGCTCGATGGGCAAACCCAGGTGCGCGTCAACGCCATGGACCTTGCTTCCGCCGTGCTGCAGATCGCGGGCGGGGAGCGCCAGGTGCGCCTGCAATTGGGCGCCGGCGTGCCGGGAGTGGCTTCCGCCAATGTTTGGCTGGCGATCGGCGAGCGGCCGAACAATTCGCCTTGGCTCACCATCACGAGCGATCGCGACGTCATCGTCCGCACCGCGCAGATGCGGCTTTATATAGAGGCGAACATCGCGCCTGGCGGCGCGCTCGGCCTCGCGCAAGTGCGCGTGCCGCTGCTGACCGAGCTGGCCGCCGCCGAAGCGCGCCTCGCGGACATACGCTGCGGCTTCAACCGCAACCAGCGTGAGGTGACGCTGGAGGTCGCACCCTCGATCGGCGCGCTCACGCTGGGCGAAGTCAATGTCGCCCAGCTCGACAATTTCCGCACGCCGCTGCGCCCTGCGCGCGCGACCCTGGTGCGCACCGCCGCTTTGCAAGTGGAGGCGCAGGCGCGCATCGAGCTTGGCGGGCGCGAATGGCGGCGCGTGCGCTTCAGCGGCGCCGATATCGACAATGGCGTGATGAAAACCGTGTCCACCCGCGATGCGGCGCGCGCCACCCTCGCCAGCCTGCTTGGCGACACGGATTTGAGCGTGCGCGTGCTGGGCCTGGGTCTCGGCCTCGGCGGGGTGACGCAAGCGCTGCGCGGCACGCTGAGCGGCGTCGCGGCGCCGCTCGATGGCCTCGTAAACGGATTGACGGACTTGCTCGGCGTGCGCCTTGGCCAGGCCGACGTGAGAGTGAACGGCGTGCGCTGCGGCGCCGCCTTGGTGGCGTGACATGTCGAGTGCAACAAACATGAAAGCCCGCGCCGCATGCCGTTCACAGCTCCCGCTGGCGGCGTTCGCCTTGGTCTGCGCGTTGGCCGCGCCGGCTTACGCCGATGATGATGACGATAGCTTCCAGGTCACCGCCACCGTGCTGGCCACCTGCGAAGTGACCGCGCAGGATCTTGAGTTTGGCGATTACGATCCCATCGCCGCTAGCCATCTTGACGCGTCAACGACGCTCAGCCTCACCTGCACCAACGGCACGCCCTACGAACTCTCGATGAGCCTCGGCGGCGGCGAAACCACCGCCTCGCGTATTATGTATGACGGCGCCGAGCAGCTCTCCTACGTGCTTTACCGCGACGGCGCGCGCACCCAGCTCTGGGGCGTCAATGGCGGCGTCGATACGCTGGGCGGCGCCGGCACGGGCGCGCCGGTGACGATCGACGTGTTCGGCCGCATCCCGATGCAGCAAACCGCGCCCGCCGGCGATTATGCAGACACCATCACCGTGACGGTGACATGGTGAGGGCGCTTTTTCTCTTTCTGGTCGCCGCGCCGGTGATGGCGCTGGACGCCGCGCAGGCGCAACAGGCGGGCGGGGTGCAGGTCGCGCCGGTGATGATCGCCATGTCGGCCGAGCACAACATCGCCTCGCTGCGCGTGCGCAACGGGCGCGATCGCCCGGTGGCGTTCGAAGCCGATGTGTACGCATGGCGCCAGGAAAACGGCGCCGACGTGCTCACGCCAACCAGCGATCTCATCGTTGCGCCGGGCGTGTTTGAAGTGCCCGCAGGCACGGAGCAGGTGGTGCGCCTCGGCGTGCTGGCCGCGCACGCGCAGAATGAACGGGCCTTTCGCATTATTCTTCGTGAATTGCCGGCCCAGCGGCAGCATGGCGCGGTGCTGGGCTTTACACTGGAGCTTTCGCTGCCGGTGTTCATCGCGCCAATCTCCGCGCGCGGCCAGCTTGAGGCGCGCGCGGAAAATCGCGCCGGCGGCCCGGCGCTTATCCTCGCCAATTCCGGGCGCACGCATGTGCGGCTCAGCGCGGTGGAAACCGCGGAGGCCGGGCCAGTGCAGGCGCCGCGCTATCTGCTTTCCGGCGCCCGCGTTGAAATTCCATTGCCGCGCGAAGCGCGCATGGTTCGGCTGGTCAGCGCCGATATAGGGGGCGCTGAGACCGAGCGCATCGTGCATGTCGCCCGCGCGTCTCAGCACAGCGCTCTGCGTTAGCGCGCTCTTCGCCGCGCCCGCCTGGGCGGAGGAGGCGGCGTTTGTCACGCAATTGCGCCTGCCCGCGCGCGGGCAGAGCGTCGATGTGTTCGCCTGGCGCGATGCGCGTGGGCTCAGCGTGGAACGCGCTGCTTTGGCGCGCCTCGGCATCGCGGCGCCGGCGCAAGAGCGTGTGCGCTTGGATGACGTTCCCGGCCTTGCCTATGTCGAGCTCGAGCGTGAGGGCGCGGTCGTCGTCACCTGTTCGCCGGCGTGCTTTACCTCTCAGCGCATCGTCGCCGCCGCCGCCGCGCCCGCGCTGGCGACGGAAACGCCGTGGGGCGGTTATCTCAATTACGATCTCGCCGCCGAGCAGCGCGAGGGCGCGCCCGCAGCGCTCGGCGCCTTGCTGGAAACAAACCTGTTCGGCCCGCTCGGGCGCGGCGAAGCCAGTTGGCTGGCGCAAACGCAAGCGGGGATGACGCGCCTCGAAACCCGCTGGACGCTGGATTTTCCGCGCGAACGCGTGCGTCTCAGCCTCGGCGACGGCGTGTCGCCGAGCGTCGGCGGCGGCATTGTGCGTTTTGGCGGCGTTCAGCTGGGGCGGCATTTTCCGCTGGCCCCGCGTGAGATCAATCATCCGCTGCCGCGCCTCGCCGGCGAAGCCGAGAGCGCGTCCGCGGTGGAGCTCTATGTTGACGGCGCGCTTAGCGCACGCGCTCAAGTGGAGGCGGGGCCGTTCGCCCTGGAGGATGCGCCGCTGATCTCCGGCGCCGGGCAAGCGCAGCTTGTCATCACCGATATGCTTGGGCGTCAGCAAATCATTTCACGCCCGTTCTACGTCAGCACTGCGCTGTTGCGCCCCGGGCTTTCCGATTGGACCGTCTCTGCGGGCGCGCAGCGGCGCGGGTTCGGCGCTGAAGATTTCGACTATGGCGCGGGCTTCGCCGCCGCGCGCTATCGCGTGGGCGTCAGCGATCATTTCACCGCGGAAGCCGCGCTCGAATGGACCGAGGGCGGGGGCGCAGGCCAGGTGGGCGGCGCGTTCGCGCATCCCTGGCTCGGCCAGCTCAGTTTGAGCTACGCAAGCAATGGCGAAGGCGATGCGTTCGCATTCGCGTGGCTGCACGAAGCGCGCGCTTGGGCGTTCGGCGTGCAGGGTGAAACCCGCGACGCCGATTTCAGCGCGCTCGGCGCGCGCCAAGGTGCGGCCAGCACCGCTGCGGCGAGCCTCTATCTGCGCATGGGCGCATTCGGCGATCTCGCGCTTACCGCCGCGGGCCTCGCGCGAGCGGGCGCAGCGGACGCGCGCACTTTCTCGATCGCCTACACGCCCGATCTGCGCGATCTCTCGCTCAATTTCCGCCTTGCCTACACCGAGCGCACGCAGGCGGAGCTTTCCTTTGGAATCGGCCTCAGCGTGCCGCTGGATGGCGATGTTTCCGCTTCGCTGGCGGGCCAATGGGATCGGCGCGGCGAAACCTATCGCGCCGGCGCGCAGCATTCCGCGCCGATTGCCGGCGGCCTTGGCTGGCGCGTGCGCGCGGTCGGCGGCGCGTACGAACGCGTGGACGCCGCGCTCAGCTATCGCGGGCCCGCAGCGGATGCGCATGCGCGCGCGGCGTGGAGCCAAGCGGGGGCGGGCCTGCGCCTTGAGCTCACCGGCGCGATCGGTTGGATCGATGAATACGCCTTCGCCGGGCGCGCCATTCATGGCGCGTTCGCGCTGGTGGATGTGGGCGCGCCGGGCGTGGGTGTCTCGCGCGATCGGCTGCGCCTAGGCGAAAGCGGCGCGGACGGGCGCCTGCTGGCCGCGAATTTGCGCGCTTACGATGCCAACGTCATCGCCATCAACGCTGAAGATTTGCCGCTGGACCGCGCGCCGCGCGAAGTGGCGCACGCCATCACGCCGGCCGAAGGCGCGGGCGTGGTGGTGCGCTTCCGCGATGCGGGCCTGGCGATTGTGGAAGCGCAGGCGCTGTTCGCGGATGGGGCGCCCGCCCCGCGCGGCGCCATTCTGGTGCGCGCGCGCGACGGCGCGCGGTTCCCGATCGGCAGCGGCGGGCGCGTCGTGCTGCAGGGCGCCGCGCCAGGCGATGTGCTCCGTCTGGAAAGCGATACAAGATGCGTGGCCGATGGCGCCGCTTCGCCGCTCATCTTAAGCTGCCCGGGGGCGGGCTGATGCGTGCGCTGCTTGCCCTGGCCGCGTTCGCCTTGGCCGCTGCGTGCGCGCCGGCCGCGCATGCGCTGACTTGCCTGCCGCTCGTCGGCTGCACCTGCGATGTCGTCGCCAGCAACATCGAGTTTGACGATTTCAACCCGCTGGTCCCCGGCGCACAAACCGCGACCGGCGCCGTCAGCGTCACCTGTAGCGGCGTGGCCAGTCTGGGCGGCAGTGTCACGGTTGAGATCTCGCAAGGCCAGTGGGGCACGTACGCCGCGCGCAAGCTGCGCTCAGCCGCCGGCGATACGATCGACTACAACATCTACACCAGCAGCGCTTACACCCAGGTGTGGGGCGTAGGCGCGCAAGCGGTGTTGATAAACACCGGCATCACCCTGTTGCAAACCTGGACGGTCCACCGTGACATGCACGCGCGCATCATCGCCAATCCAGGCATGAAGCCCGGCGATTACAGCGACAATCTCGTCGTGCGCATCATCTGGTGAGATTATTGCGCCGGCCCGCTCGCCAACTCGCGCGAGATCACTTCTTCAATGTCGGCGCCGACTTCCTGGTGCCCGCCAAACGCCGTTCCGGTGTGGCGCTCGCGCGCGCGCTCAGCGAACGCTTCGTACGCGGCGGCCGGCAGCGGCACGTAGCCCACTTGCGGCGCCAGCGTGGCGGCGTTGCTGATGTAGTGCTGCACGAAGCGCTGCACTTGCGGGCGGCGCAGGGCCTCGGCGTTCACGTAGATGAACACCGGGCGCGAAAGCGGATACGTGCCGTCGGCGATGGTTTCCGGGCTCGGCAGCACGCCGTCGATCGCCAGCGCCGTCAGGCGTTGGCTGTTTTGCTCGTAATAGGCGTAGCCGAAATAGCCCATCGCGGTTGGGTTGCTCAGCACGCCCTGTACGGTGACGTTATCGTCTTCGGTGGGCGTGTAATCCGTGCGCGAAGATTTCGCCGTGCCCACCACCGCTTCGGTGAAGAAGTCGAACGTGCCAGACGCCGTGCCCGCGCCGTAGAGCGGCATCGGCGCATCCGGCCATTGCGGATTGACTTGATTCCAACGCGTAATCACGTCGGTAGCCGCCGGCTCCCAGGCGCGGCGCAGCTCAGCGATGGTCGCCGCGCGCACCGGGTTGCTCGGATGCACCACGATGGTCAGCCCGTCGAACGCGATCGGGATCTCGACATATTCAATCCCCGCGGCGGCGCACTCTTGCATCTCAACCGTCAGGATCGGGCGCGACGCGCCTTGCAGCTGCGTTTCGCCGCGGCAAAATTTGCGGAAGCCCCCGCCCGTGCCGCTTTCACCCACGGTGACGCGCGCGCCTCCGCGCGCAGACGCCGCGAACGATTCCGCCGCCGCCTCCGAAAGCGGAAACACGGTGGATGAGCCGTCCACGCTGATGGTTTCGGCTGAATTCGCGGACGTGCGCGATTCCCCGCCGCAGGCCGCCAGCCCCAGAACCGCCGCCGCGGCCACCGCCGCCTGTGCAAGCTTCATCGTGCGCATGTTTTCACCTTGTGTCCGAACGCGCGCCTTCTGCGTCTGTTTTGTGACACCCGTATTAAACCGGCTGTGCGACACAATGCGAGCCCCCGGCGCCGGCTGGATGAGAAAACGCCTGCTGCCGGGAGGCGGGAACCACATTGATCAAGCCGGGCGGAACGTGACCTCCGGTGAGATTGTTGCAAAAGGTGCGGCGCGCGATCCGATCGCATGGGCGCGCCACTAGCAGGCGCGCCCCTCCGGCGATAAGGCCTGCGCCGTGCTCTCCGGCGCCCGCCAATAGCTGGCCATGTTCGAGGCGTGGCGTAAGCAACATCTCGAAAAGCGCAACAGCTAAGCTTGCGTCATAAATTAGTTTGTCGAATACGGCGCACTAACGCCGATTTCACGTCTTTCAGGCGTTCAGCGGTGGCTCTTTCGGGAGCCACCGTCTTCTAAACGGTCAGAAGTTCAGCGAGAGGCCAACGGAGAGCGCGTGCGCCGAGAAATCGGCCGCGACGACGCGCCCGCTAAGGCCGATCATGTCGGCG
>DAOMPU010000026.1:0-15949 GCA_035444925.1 Terricaulis sp.
CGGGAGACGAGCGGCTGCTCGGCCCCCTCAATGAACACCGCCGCCGGCGCGCTTTGCACCTCCAGCGGGTCGCCGTCCCAGATCACCACGTCGGCCAGATAGCCGCGCTCGATCCGGCCCAAACGATCCCCCACGCCGAAAATTTCGGCGGGGCCGCGCGTCACCGCCGCGAAAGCCGTGTTCCAATCGAGGCCGTTGGCCACCGCATTGCCGGCCAGCTGCAGCACCAGGCGCGCCTGGTGGGCGTCCACCGAGCCTGGCCCCGGCGCGATGGCGATGCGCACCCCGGCGGCGTGCAGCAGCGCCGCGTTGTCCAGCCGCGAGGAAAGGCGCTCCATACGGTCCGGCAAGTTCTGCAGCGGATCAATGATCACTGCGATGTCCGCCGCCGCAAGCTCGCGCGCCACCTGCCAGGCCTCGGCGCCGCCATGAATGATGAAACGCAGGCCCGGGTTGGCCCGCTTGTAGGCGATGATGCGCCGGATGTCGGCCACGTTCTCGACGTGGACGAGGAACGCGCCCTGCCCGCGCGCGAACGGCTGCACGGCGGCGGCGTCGATCTCATTGAGCACCGCCCCGCCCTGGCCGCTGCGATAGCGCGCCGGGTATTCGCGCGCATCGCGCAGCGCTGCATCAAACGCCGGCCACACCGCGGCGCGTGAGCCGCCCGTGCGCCGCGCGCCGGTTTCGCCCAGCTCCAGCACCATGAAGGCTTGAGGGCGCAACACGCTGTCAGGCGCGCCGTTGAGCGTGACCAGCGCGCCGCGCCCGCCAAACATAGAGGCCGTCTGCGAGGGCGCGATCGCCGCGCGCGTCACGCCTTCCATGCGCGTCACCGGAATGGCGGTGACGGCCGGATTGAATGCGCGCGCCACGTCCGCCGCGGCGCCAATCAGACTGCCGCTGACGCTGGCGTCGTTGACTGTGCCGGAGCCGGAAATTTCCGAGAGCCCGATCTCGCTCATGGCGGCGAACGCGCCCGGCGTGACGAAACGGCCTTGCGCTTCGATGATGCGCGCATCGCTCGGCGTGGCCACATTGGCGCCCACCGCAGCGATGCGCCCGTTCACGATCAGCACGTCGCCGTTTTCAATGATGCCCGCCGCGCCATTGGTGACGACGCGCCCGTCGCGGATCAGCACGCTCTGCGCGGCCGCCGGGGCGGCGAAGGCGAAAGCGGCAAGGAAAGCGAACAAAAATCTCATTGCGCGCCCTCCCGATAGGTCTGGCCAAGCTCAAAGTCGGATTGGCGATCATGCCCTTGTCCGCGCTGATAAATCAGCGCGCCGTCCATATAGACGCGCTCAGCCACCGCGTAGCTCGTCAGCGGATCGGCCGACCAGACCACCACGTCGCCGCGCAGGCCCGGCGACAGCGCGCCGGTTTCATCTTCGATGCCCAGCGCGCGGGCGGGGTTGAGCGAGAGCCAGGTCCAGGCTTGGCCGCGCGTGATCTCAAGGCCGGCGCGGCGTCCGTCAGAGAGCGCTTTGCCCGCTTCCTGATTGAGCCGCTGAATGCCCACTTCGCTATCGGAGTGCACGATCGCGCAGGCGCCGCCAGCATGGACGAACGGGATGTTCTCGCGGATGCCGTCATAGGCCTCGAGCTTAAAGCCCCACCAATCGGCCCACATCGCCGCGCAGGTTTCGTTTTCAGCCAACAGATCGCTGATCTTGTAAGCCTCCACCGCGTGATGGAACGCCGAAATCTGGAAGTCGAATTCCTGCGCGATCTGCAGCGCGATCGCCATTTCGTCGGCCCGGTAGCAATGCCATTGCACGAGGATTTCCCCGTTCAGCACGCCCGCCAGCGTTTCCAGCTCCAGATTGCGATCGGGCGCTTGGCCTTCGCCACTTTCCTGATGACGCTGGACGCGGCGATTATATTCGCGCGCGGCCGCAAAAGATTGCCGCCAACCGGCGACATTGCCCATGCCCGTGGCCGGGGATTGATTGCGCCCGCCATAAACCCGCGAGGGGTTCTCACCGCACGCCATCTTGAGACTTTGCGGCGCATCGGGGAATTTCATCTCCATGACGGAGCGTGCGTTCAACACGGGCCGCAGCGTGACGCCGCGCCCGCCAAACAGGTTCGCCGAGCCCGGCAGAATGTGCAGCGTGGTGATGCCGCCGGCCACCGCGCGGCCAAAGCCCGGATCGAACGGCCACACCGAATGCTCGGCCCACACTTCGGCGGTGTTGGGCTGGGTGGCTTCGTTGCCATCTGAGGTCGCTTGGATCGATGGCGCGGGGTAAACGCCCAGGTGCGAGTGCGCATCGATGATGCCGGGCGTCACGAAGCGCCCGCTTGCGTCCACCACGTCCGCGCCAGCGGGCGCTGCGAGGTTTTGGCCAACGGCGCTGATGCGCCCGTCAACGATGAGCACGTCCGTGCCGGCGAATTCGCCGCCGAGGCCGTCCAACACCGTCGCCCCGCGCAGCAGCGTGGGGCCCGAGGCCGGCGCGCGGTAGCTCGAGGCGTAGGCTGCCGCTCCATTGGTCGGCGTGGCAATTTCTCCGCCTGCGCCGGCGGTGGCGCACGCGGCCAAGCTTAGGCATGCGCCCAAAGCGAGGATCGATCCAAATCGCATGAGGTTCCCCCGTATGCGAAACATGAGAACGGGTCGGGGCGCCCAGGACAAGGGCTTACGCGCGTTTTGGGAGAAACTTTCGACGGACGGGCAGCTAAGTCCCGACGCTTTAGACCACGCGCTCGACCCCGCGCGCCGCTTTCAGCGCGGCCCGCGCGCTAGGGCCGGCCGCGACGTTGCGGCCAGTGTTCAGCTCGATCTCGCGGCCATCCTTCAACCTCAACACGAGCCGCAGCGGGCGCGCTTCACCTGCGGCCGGCTTCGGCAACGCCTCAAGCGTCTTGGCCAAGAGCTCAATGGGCGCGCCTTCGCGCATGACGATGCGCAATTCCTGCGCGCTGCGCGCTTCGGCGGCCTCCACCGGCTCGAACCGATCGCCCGCGAGCTTCAGATCGCCATCGCGCCAGCGCACCCGCGCGCGGAACACGAACGCCTTGCCGACCTCCAGCACCTCGCGCGCATCGGCCACGTATTCGGGCATCACCATCGGCTCAAAATCGCCTGTTGGATCGGACATCGAGACGAACGCCAGCGTCCCCCCAGATTTCGAGGGTTGGTATTTGACCCGCCGCAGCACCCCCGCCATCGCATAAACTGCGGGCGGGCCTTCCCCTTCATCCATGATCTCGGAGAAGGATTTGTAGCGGTCGCCGCTTTCAACGAAGAAATCCGAAAGCGGGTGGCCTGACAGATAAAAGCCTACGCTTTCGCGCTCCGCATCGAGCAGATCCTGCTTCGACCAGCTCGGCGCTTTGGGAAACGCAGGACGCGCGCTGGGCTCATCGGAGCCAAAGAGGCTCGTTTGCGCGCTCGCACGCTCTTCCGCCACGCGTTGCGCATACGCGGCGATCGTTTCCGCCGCCGCGAACGCGCGCGCGCGATCTGGCTCCAGCACATCGAAAGCGCCGGCTTTGGCCAGGTTTTCCAACTGGCGCTTGTTCACCGCTTTGGGGTCCAGCCGCTCCGAAAAATCATAGAGCGCTTTGAACGGCCCATTGGCGGCCCGTTCCGCGACCACGCTCGCCATCGCCGCGAGGCCCACATTGCGCACCGCGCCCAACGCGTAACGCACGCCAAGCCCGCTCTCGGTCCGCTCCACGCTGAAATCGGCCTCGGACGCGTTGATGTCCGGCGCCAGCACCGTCGCGCCGATCCGGCGCGCATCCTGATGGAAGCTGGCGAGCTTATCGGAATTGGAAATATCGAGGCTCATCGAGGCCGCGAGGAAATCCACCGGGAAGTGCGCCTTCAGATAGGCCGTATGATACGCAACCACCGCATAGGCGGCGGCGTGCGATTTGTTGAAGCCGTAGCCCGCGAACTCTTCCACCAGATCGAAAATGTGCGCCGCCTTGCCTTCGCTGACGCCCCGCTCCACCGCGCCAGCGATGAAGCGGGTTTTTTGCTTGGCCATCTCGGCAGGCTGCTTCTTACCCATCGCCCGGCGCAGAAGGTCCGCCTCACCCAGCGAATAGCCGGAAAGCACCTGCGCGATCTGCATCACCTGCTCTTGATAGACGATGACGCCGTAGGTCTCTTCAAGGATCGGTTGGAGCGTCGGATGCAGGTAATCCGGCTTCTCGATGTCGTATTCTTCGATCTGCCGCAGCTCTTCCTCGCTGGCGCCCTGCGCGCGCGCGGCTTTCAGCTTCTCCTGCCCGTTCTTCACGTTGGCGAAGTGATCGATATTTTTCATCGGCCCCGGCCGATAGAGCGAAATCAGCGCGATGACATCTTCAAGGCAAGTGGGGCGCACCTTGCGCAGCGTATCGCGCATGCCCTGGCCTTCGAGCTGGAACACGCCGAACGTTAAGCCCGATTGCAGCAATTCATACGTCGCGACATCGTCGTAGGCGGTGTCGGTGAGATCAATTTCCTCGCCGCGCGCGCGGATGAATTTCACCGCTTTATCGATCACATCGAGCGTTTTGAGGCCGAGGAAATCGAACTTCACCAGGCCGGCCGATTCCACCCATTTCATGTTGAACTGGGTCGCCGGCATGTCCGAGCGCGGATCCTGGTAAAGCGGCGTGAGCTCCGTGAGCGGACGATCGCCGATCACCACGCCCGCCGCGTGCGTCGAGGCGTTGCGATAAAGCCCTTCCAGCTGCAGCGCTGTATCAATCAGCTCGCGCACTTCAGGCACGTTTTTGCGCTCTTCAGCCAGCTTCGGCTCGATCTCCAGCGCTTTTTCAAGCGTCACCGGATCGGCTGGATTGGCGGGGATCAGCTTGGCCAGCTTGTCCACCTGGCCGAACGGCAATTGCATCACGCGGCCCACATCGCGGACCACGGCGCGCGCCTGCAGCGTGCCGAACGTGATGATTTGCGCGACGCGGTCAGCGCCGTATTTCTGCTTTACGTAATCGATGACTTCCCCGCGCCGCTCCTGGCAGAAATCAATGTCGAAATCCGGCATCGACACGCGCTCTGGATTGAGGAAGCGCTCAAACAGCAAGCCAAAGCGCAGCGGATCGAGATCGGTGATGGTCAGCGCCCACGCCACAACCGAACCGGCGCCCGAGCCGCGCCCCGGCCCCACCGGAATGTCGTTCATCTTCGCCCATTTGATGAAGTCCGACACGATCAGGAAGTAGCCGGGAAATTTCATCTGCGTGATGACGGAAAGCTCATAGGCGAGGCGCTTCTCGTAATCCTCCACCGGCGCCGCGCGGCGATCACCTAAGGCCTTCAAGCGGGCCTTCAGCCCGGCCTCGGCCTGCGCTTTCAGTTCCGCCGGCTCGTCGCGGCCCTTCTTGGTGTCAAATCGCGGCAAGATCGGCGCGCGTTTCTCAACCCGATACGCGCAGCGGCGCGCGATTTCCGTTGTGCTTTCGATCGCCTCCGGCAGATCGGCGAAACGCTGGCGCATTTCTTCGCCGCTTTTGAAATAATGTTCGGCGCTGACGCGCGGGCGATCCTCTTCGCCAAGATACGAAGACGCCGCGATACACATCAGCGCATCATGCGCGGCGTGATCTTTGGCGCCCTGGAAGCGAATGTCATTGGTGGCGACCAGCGGCAGGCCGAGCTTGTAAGCCAGCTCGACGAGCGGCCCCTCCGTCTCAGCTTCAATGCGCGCGCCGTGCCGCTGCAATTCCACATAGAGCCGGTTCGGAAACGCCGCCGCAACGCGCGCCAACAGCGCCTCCGCCTCATCGAGGCGCCCCGCTTCGATCAGGTGCGCCAGCGGGCCATCGCCGGCGCCGGTGAGCGCGATCAGCCCGTCCGCGTGCGCCAGCGCCTGATCCAGCGCCACGTGCGGCTCGCCTTGACCGACCGTCTCGATGTACGCCGCGCTCGAAAGCTGCATCAGATTGGCGTAGCCAGCTTCATTCTGCGCCAGCAGCGCAAGCACGCCGCCCACCCCTTCGCCGCGCACCTCAAGCGCGCAGCCGATGATCGGCTGAACGCCGGCGCCGGCCGCGGCCTCTGAGAATTCGAGCGCGCCGAAAAGATTGTTCGAATCCGTCAGCCCCAGCGCCGGCATTTCGAACTTCGCGGCGAGCTTGGTCAGCGTCTTAACCTGCAGCGCACTTTGCAGCAGCGAATAGGCCGACCGGGCGCGCAGGTGGATAAAGGGCTGGGGCATACCACCAATATAGGCGAACGGGCCGATTCGTCAGCGCCGCTTCAGCCCGCCTTCTGCACCAGTTTGCCGTGATCGAGCGCCACTACCTTATCCATATAACGCGCAAGCTCGTGGTTGTGGGTGGCGATCAAGGCCGCCGCGCCCTCATTGCGCACCAGCTCGGCCAGCGCGCCAAACACATGCGTTGAGGTGTCCGGATCCAGGTTGCCGGTGGGTTCGTCCGCCAGGATCAGCAGCGGCTTGTTCACCATGGCGCGCGCGATGGCGACGCGCTGCTGCTCCCCGCCGGAAAGCTGCGCCGGCTGATGGTGCGTGCGTGCGCCAAGCCCCATCACGCCCAGCAGGCGCTCCGCTTCCCCAAGCGCTTCGCGCCGGCCTTTGCCCGCGATCAACGCCGGCAGCGCCACGTTGTAGCGCGCGTCAAACTCCGCCAGCAGATGGTGGAATTGATAGACGAAGCCGATGCGGTTGCGGCGGATTTCCGTGCGCTTCTCATCGGACATCGCCCAGGCATCGGCGCCCGCGATTTCGATGTGGCCGCTCGATGGCTTTTCCAGCAGCCCCGCCGCATGCAGCAGCGAGGATTTGCCCGACCCCGAAGGCCCAATAAGCCCCACGATCTGTCCCGGCACGATCTCGAGATCGAGCTGATCGAGCACGACCAGTTCACCATCGCCAGATTTGTAGCGGCGCGTGAGCCCGCGAATGCGGAGGACCGGCGGAGTCTCACTCATAGCGAAGCGCCTCCACCGGATCGAGGCGCGAAGCCCACCAGGCGGTCACCAAAGTCGAAGCGAATGTCACCAGGATGGTGAAGAACGACACAATCGCCACTTCGCCCCACTCCACCTTCGCCGGCAATGAGCTCAGCGAATAGACCGTGGCCGGGAAAATATCGAAGCCGACAACGTCAGAAATGAAGCGTTGGATCGGCTCGATGAAGATGCAAAAGCCAACCCCGAGCAGCAAGCCGAGCGAAAGCCCGATCACGCCAAGGCTGGCGCTGGCCATGAAAAACACGCGCTGCACGGCCCCGCGTGTGGCGCCCATGGTGCGCAGAATGGCGATGTCGCGGCTTTTGTTTTTCACCAGCATGATAAGGCCGGTCACGATGTTGAGCGCGCCGATCGCCACCAGCACCATGAGGATAAGGCGCATGACGTTGCGCTCCACCACCAGCGCGTCCGAGAGCCCTTGGCTCTTTTCCCGCCAACTCAGCACATAGGCGTTCGGCCCCACGCGGGACCGGAGATCCATCATGAAAGCATTGGCGCGATCGGGGTTCTCGATACGAATTTCGATCTCGTCGGCCCCGTCGCCGCGGCCGAACAGGATGCGCGCCTGCTCGATCGGCATATAGATGAACAACTGGTCAAACTCGACCATGCCGACGCTGAACAATCCCCCGATCAAAAACGGCTTGCGCCGCGGCGTCAGCCCGAACGGCGTCGCCGCGCCCTGCGGCGAGATCAGAGAAACCGCCATCCCCTCGCGCACGCCAAGGCCCGCCGCGAGGCGATCGCCCATCAGGATCGTGGGCGCCTCAACGCCCTCAAACCCTTCGAGACTTCCAGTCACCACGCTGTCCATCACCAGCGTGATCTTTTCCAGATCGGCCCGCGCAATGCCCCGCACCGCCACGCCAGCCGCGTTCATATCCGATGTCGCCAGCGCCTGCGCGGTGATGATCGGGCTCGCCTGCAGCGCGCCGGGCACTTCAAGTGCGAGTTGGCGCAAGCGCTCCACCTCCGAGCCCGGCATGCCGCGCGTATCGATGAACACGTGCCCGTTCACGCCAAGGATGCGCGAGAGCAAAGTTTCGCGAAAGCCGTTCATCACGGACATGGTGATGACCAAGGCCATCACCGCGAGGCAGATCGCCGACACCGAGATGATCGAGATCAGCGCCACCCCGCCATGTTGACGCTTGGCGCGCAGATAGCGGCCGGCGAGCATGCGCTCGAACAGGCCGAAGGGCTGGCTGCGTCCGCTCATCAATAGGCCCGCGCGATCAGGATTTCTTCAACGCCGGGCGCGCCGGTGAAGATGCAGGGCTTGAAAGCCGTGGGCTGGGCCATCGGCGCGTTGCGGATGGTGAGCTTCAGCGCCTTCAACCGTTCGCCGACTTTTTCCAACGCTTCCCCCGTGGGCCTGGACCAGCTGACGCGCGCCCAGCCCTTGAAGCCGCCGCTTTCGTCATCAGCGCCGAAATAGCGCTCAAGATCGGCAAAGGTTCCAAACTCGTCGCTGATATTGGCTTCCAGCCGCGCTTTAGCTTCGCCGTAGAGCGCCGCTTGCGTTTCCTGCAGAACACTCACCACGCTGGCGACGAATTCATCGCGCGCGAGCGTGTGCGTCTTGATCTTCTCGCCCTCGCGCAGCGCGATGCGCTTGATGAAGCTGACTTGACCATTGGCCGCGTCGCGCGGGCCGATTTCGCAGATGATCGGTGCGCCGCGGCGCACCCAATCCCAGCGTTTATCAGCGGGCTTGGCGTCTTTGGAATCCACCAGCGCACGCACGCGCTCGCCAAACGCCGTCAGCGCGCCCAAATCCTCGGCTAGCTTGGCGCAATAGGCTTTCAGCGCTTCATCTTCCGGCTTGCCGCGCAGCATCGGCACGATCACCACCTGGCGCGGCGCGATGGCGGGCGGCGTGCGCAAGCCGTCGTCGTCGCCGTGCGTCATGATCACGCCGCCGATCAGGCGCGTGGAGACGCCCCAGGACGTGGTGTGCGCCAGTGTCTGCCCGCCTTCCTTATCCTGGTAGCGGATGTTCTGCGCCTCGGCGAAGTGCGTGCCGAGATAGTGCGAGGTGCCCGCTTGGAGCGCCTTGCCGTCTTGCATCATGGCTTCGATCGAATAGGTGCGCTCCGCGCCCGGGAAGCGCTCGTTCTCCGGCTTCTCGCCGGCGATCACCGGCATGGCCAGATAATCTTCCGAGAAGCTGCGATAGATTTCGAGCGCCACCATGGTCTCGGCCATCGCATCCGCTTCATCGACGTGCGCGGTGTGCCCCTCCTGCCAGAGAAACTCCGCCGTGCGCAGGAACATGCGCGTGCGCATTTCCCAGCGCATCACGTTGGCCCACTGATTCAGCTTCAGCGGCAGATCGCGATAAGATTTCACCCAGCGGCTGAACGCATCGCCGATAATGGTCTCCGAAGTCGGCCGGATGATGAACGGCTCGGCCAGCGCCGCTTCCGGATCGGGCTTCAGCGCCCCGTCGATCGCCTTCAGGCGATGATGCGTCACCACCGCCATCTCCTTGGCGAAGCCCTCGACGTGATCGGCTTCCTTGGCGATGAAGCTCATGGGGATGAGCAGCGGGAAATAATAATTATCGTGGCCAGTCGCTTTGATGCGCCGATCCAGTTCGCCCTGAATGCGCTCCCAGATGCCATAGCCCCACGGCTTGATGATCATGCACCCGCGCGTTGGCGACAGCTCGGCGAGGTCGGCCTCGCGCACGATCGCCTGATACCATTCGGGAAAATCTTCCGCGCGCGTGATCTTAAGCGCATGCATGGGAGGGCTTTGTCCTAAGTTTGTGGAGCGCCTGGATAGACTGCCCCAGCGCCTTTGCCAACGCGGCCGATTACCGGCGCATGCCGATCAGGTCGATCGAAACCGCCCAGGCCACGCAAAGCCACAAAACCGCCGCGATCCCCGCCGCGATCAGGGCTTTTCGGCGCAGATTGGTCACCTTCGGCGCCCCGCGTTCGGCGCCCGGCACGGTGGCTTCATCACCCTCATGGGGGCTCTTCGCCCCCATCGGCAGCATGGTGAAAAACGCCAACCACCAGAGAATGACGTAAATAGCGATGCTGAGGAACAAGCTCATCCGTGCGCGCCTTTCGGCGTTTCCATCAATTCGATCAGCACGCCGTTGGAGTTTTTGGGGTGAACAAAAATGATCGGCGTGCCGTGCGCGCCGATGCGCGGCTCGTTCAGCACCGTGGCGCCGCGCTTCACCATCTCATCGCGCGCGGCATAAATGTCGGCCACCTCGAAGCAGACGTGATGCTGGCCGCCGGCCGGGTTCTTCTCCAGGAATTTCCGGATCGGCGAGTTTTCACCCAGCGGCTCGATCAATTCGATCTGGCTGTTGGCGACATTGACGAAAGCGAACTTCACGCCCTGCGCCTCCAGCGCGCGCGTTTCGGTGATGTCGCTTTCGGCCACGCCGTAGAGATCGCGGTAGGTCTGCTTCGCAGCTTCAATATCGGGCACCGCGACGCCCACATGATTTAATCGTCCGATCATGGTCAGATCCTCAACACCGTGACATCCACCAGCGGCCGCTTGCGCCACAGCCGATCGGCCGCCTTACGCACCGCGCGCACGAGCGCGCCTTCGATGGCGTCATCATCGTCGCGATCTGCGTGAGACAGGCGGCCGTATGCCGCCTCGGCCACTTCCTCGAATTCTTCCAGGGCTAACTCGAATTCTTCTTCATCCGTCATCGAAAGCCCGCGCACGGTCACGTTTGGGCCCGCCACGATGGCGTGCTTGGCGTTGACCGCCAGCGCGATGTTCACCGCCCCTTCGGCGGCGAGGCGGCGGCGATCTTTCAATGCATCGTCTTCGGCCTCGATCATCACGCCGCCATCGACAAACAAGCGCCCGGCCGGCACTTCATCGATCACCTTCGGCGCGCCCGGCGCAAGGCGGATGAGATCACCATTGTTCGGCGCTACCGCTTCGGGCACTTGCAGCGCTTTGGCCAGCTCCACATGCTCAAGAATGTGCCGCCGCTCGCCATGCACAGGCACGGCGATCTGCGGACGCGCCCATGCGTACATCTGCTTCAGCTCATCGCGCGCCGGGTGGCCGGAAACGTGGACGAAGTGATCGTCCGCCGTGATCAGCTCGACGCCGCGCTCGATAAATTGATTATAAAGCGCATGAATGGCCATCTCGTTGCCGGGGATGACGCGGGACGAGAAAATCACCGTATCGCCCGCGCGCAGCGATACGTGGCGATGATCCCCGCGCGCGATGCGGGAAAGCGCGGCGCGCGGTTCGCCTTGGCTGCCGGTGCAGAGATAAAGCACTTTATCGGCCGGCAAGCGGGCGGCCTCCTCCTCTTCCACGATACGCGGTACGTCCGTCAGGATGCCTACGCTCTGCGCCGCCGCGAAAATGCGATGCATCGAGCGCCCGACCAGGCACGGCGTGCGCCCGCATGCCTTGGCGGCCAGCAGCGTGGTTTGCACCCGTGCGACGTTGGAGGCGAACGCCGTCACAGCCACGCGGCCTTTGCATTGCGCGATCACTTCGGTGAGCTTATCGCGCACATCTGCTTCCGATCCCGCTTCGCCTTCCACAAACACGTTGGTGCTATCGCACACCATCGCCAGCACGCCTTCTTCAGCCATGGCGCGCAGCTTGGCTTCATCCGTCGTTTCGCCGATCAGCGGATCGGGATCGATTTTCCAATCGCCCGTGTGCCACACGAGCCCCAAAGGCGTGCGGATGGCGAGGCCGTTCGGCTCAGGGATCGAGTGCGTCAGCGTCACGAAGTCGATCTCGAACGGCCCGAGCTGCAAATGCCCTTTCAGCGGGATTTCCGTGAGCGGCACTTTATCCAGCAGCCCACGCTCCTTCAGCTTCTCGCGCACCAGCGCAGCCGTGAAAGGCGTCGCGTAAACCGGCGCTTTCAGTTTTGGCCAAAGCCAACCAAGCGCCCCGATGTGATCCTCGTGCGCGTGCGTCAGCACGATGGCGAGGATGTTGTCGCGCTCGCCGATCAGATATTCCGGATCGGGCAGGATGAGATCAACGCCCGGCGTTGAATCTTCGCGCCCGAACGTCACGCCGATATCGACGATGATCCATTTGCGATCCTCCGCCGGGCCGTAGCCATAGGCGTTGAGGTTCATGCCGATTTCGCCCGAGCCGCCCAGCGGCAGGAACACCAATTCGTCGTCAGGTTTCACTGCACTCAAAATATGCCGCCGTTGCGCTTGAAGATTTCCAAGAGGCCGCGCGAAGTCAGCTCCTGATCAAAATGGTCGATGCCCGGGGCGCCGCCTTCATAGAGCGAGGCCACCCCGCCTGTGGCGATGGTTTTCATCGGCTTTCCATACTCGGCCTTGATGCGCCGCACGAGCCCTTCGATCATCTCGATCGAACCGAGGTAAATGCCCGATTGCATGGCGCTGACCGTATCCTTGCCGATCACGCGGCCCGGATCGCGGATTTCAATGCGCGGCAGGCGCGCGGCGGCGTCATGCAGCGCCTGGAGAGAGAGGTTGATGCCCGGCAAGATGATGCCGCCTTCAAAAGCGCCGTCGGCGCCCACGATGTCGAACGTTGTGGCGGTGCCGCTGTCGATCACGATCGCGGGCCCGCCATACTCGACGTAGGCGCCGATGGCGTTCACCAGGCGATCCGCGCCCGCTTCGCTGGGCTTATCGATCCGCACCTCAATGCCAAGCTTCACGCCCGGCTCGCCCACGACCAGCGGCTCGTGGTTTACATAGCGCCGCGAAAGATTGCGCAAATTGAACAGCGCTTGGGGCACCACCGTCGAGATCACGCAGGCATGCAGATCGTCAAACGAGAGCCCTGAAAGCGCCATCACCTGCGAAAGCCAAGGGGCGTATTCATCGGCGGTGCGCGTGGAATGCGTGGCCGCGCGCCATTGGCCGCGCCAGGTTGCGCCGTCATAGACGGCGAACTTGGTGTTGGTGTTGCCGACGTCGATCGCCAAAAGCATGAGGCTCAACCCGCATTGGGAAAGTAAATATCGCCCGCCGAGACGAGGCGCCGGCCGGCGGCCGTGTCCAATTCCAATTCTCCGCGCTCGGAAAGGCCCGCGATGCGCCCCTCCAGCGTTTCCGTACCCTGCGCCACGCGCGCCGCTTGGCCAAGCCCATGCGCCCGCCGCAACCACGCTTGGCGCAAAGGCGCAAAGCCATGCGTGACAAGCTGTGCGTCCAAAGCCTCTAGCCGCGGGCGCAGCCGCGCCAAAAAGGCGAGCGGCTCTGGCGCCATGACGTCAGGCGGGAGCAATTGGCGCAAACAAATCGTCGGCTGGTCGAGCCCTTCTGGAGCGCCCGCGATATTGACGCCGAACGCCAGCGCCGCCCAAGCCCCAGCCGGGCTTGCGCCGGAATCGAGCAATATGCCGCTCGCTTTGGCGCCATCGATCAATACATCGTTCGGCCATTTAAGGCTTGCGCGGCTGGCGCCGAGATAGGAGTCGAACGTCTCCGCGATCGCCACACCAGCGGCGAAGCCCAGCAGCGCAATCTCGCCGGGCGGGCGATCCGCGGGGCAAAGATAGGTCGCGAGCAAATTGCCTTTGAGCGAGGCCCAGCTGCGCCCGCGCCGCCCGCGCCCCGCAGTTTGCACCTCCGCGATAAGCCAGACCGGGGAAATCTCGCCGCGCTCAGCACGCCGGCGCGCCTCCAGAAGCGTGGAGTCGATATCGTCGAAAGTCTCGACCGGCGCTTGGCCGTCGATCATCCAGTCCGCTTTCTCAAAAACTCCGGCCCACGGCCCAATCGGCCCAACGCTCGATCGCGCCGAGAGCCACAACGAGCACGGGGAAGGAAAGCACGGCCGCTAACGTGGCGGTGGTCATCACCGTGCTGCTGGCGGGTTGCAGCGGCTCAGCCGGCTGGGTGAACCAGATCGAGGCGAGGATGCGCAGATAATAGCCGGCGGCGACCACTGCAGCGATCCCGCCCACAACCGCCAGCCAAGCCATGTCGGCGCTCAACGCCGCCTGGAACACCAGCAGCTTGCCGATGAAGCCCGCGAACGGAGGAATGCCCGCGAGCGAGAACATCAGCATGGTGAAGAGCGCCGCCATCCACGGCTTCTTGCGCGCAAGGCCAGCAAGATCCGCCACAGTTTCAGCCGGCGCGCCAGCGCGCCGCATCGCCATGATCAGCGCGAACGTGCCGATCGTGGCCGGCACGTAGAGCGCCAGATACATCAACGCCGCCGCCGGCCCTTCTTCCACGCCGCTGGCAAGGCCCATCAAGGCAAAGCCCATATTGGTGATCGACGAATACGCCATCAGGCGCTTCAGATTGGTCTGCATCAGCGCGCCAAACGCGCCCCACACCATTGAGATCGCCGAGAGCGCGGCCACGACCTGCACCCATTGGTTCTCGATCGCGGCGAACGGCTCGTAAAGCACCCGCGCCATCAGCGCGACGGCCGCGATCTTTGGCGCGGCGGCGAAAAATGCCGTCACCGGCGTCGGCGCGCCCTCATACACGTCCGGCGTCCACATATGGAACGGCGCGGCCGACATTTTAAAGCCAAGCGCGCAGAGCATCAGCACGAGCCCGAACAGAAGCCCCACGCCCCCCGCGCCATCGCTCACGGCCGCCGCGATCGCGTCAAAGCGGATCGACCCGGTGAAGCCGTAAACGAAAGAAGCGCCGTAAAGCAGCAGGCCCGACGCAATCGCGCTCAACACGAAATATTTGAGGCCCGCTTCCGAGGAATGCGCGTCATCGCGCCGCCACGCCGCGAGCACGTAAGCGCACAAGCTTTGCAGCTCGACGCCCACATAGAGGCTGATCAAATCCTGCGCCGACACCATGATGAACATGCCGAGCGCGGCCAGCACCACCAGCACCGGAAACTCAAAGCGCTTTTCGCGCGTCGCGCCGAAATAGTCGGTGGCGAGCGCCAACGTCGCCGCTGCGGCGAACGCGATCAGCGCTTTGGCGAACACGCCGACGCCATCGATCACCAGCGAGCCTTGAAACACCGCCACCGCATCGGCCGGCCGGTCCAGGATCGCAATCCCGCCCGCCGCAACGAGCGCCAGCACGCCGAGCGTGGAGATCAGGCCAAAGCCCTTTTCGCCCCCCCACGCGCCCAGCACCGCCGCGATCAGCGCAAAGCCGGCCAGCAGCAATTCAGGCCGCACGTAAGGCAGCGAATGCATGAGGTCTTGCACGGGCCCGATCATGGCGCGGCCCCTTTGAATTGATCGACAATCGTTTGTGCGGAACTCGCCGTGTAATCGAGCACCAGGCTGGGCGCGAGGCCCATAATGAGCAGCGCCAGGATCAACGGCACGAACTGGACCCACTCGCGCGCATCGAGATCGTTCATCTTATCGAGCTTTGGATTTTCAATCACGCCGAACGCCACCTTGCGGTAGAGCGTCAGCGCGTAAGCGGCCGAGAGGATCACGCCCAGGCAGGCCGCCGCCGCCACCCATGCATTCACCCGGAACGCGCCCACCATGGTGAGGATTTCACCCGGAAACCCGCTCGTGCCAGGCAAGCCCACATTGCCCATCGTGAACAGCAGGAAGATGGCCGCGTACACCGGCATACGATTTACCAGCCCGCCGTAAAACGCGATCTCGCGCGTGTGCGCGCGGTCGTAAACCACGCCCACGCACAGGAACAGCGCGCCGGAGATCACCCCGTGCGACAGCATCTGGAAGATCGCGCCCTGCACGCCCTGCATATTGCCGGTGAAGATGCCCATGGTGACAAAGCCCATGTGCGCGACCGACGAATAGGCGATCAGCTTCTTCATATCGAGCTGGCGGAACGCCACCAGCGAGGCCCACACGATGGCGATCACCGAAAGCACGAACACGAACGGCGTGAAGTAGGCGCTCGCATCGGGGAACATCGGCAGCGAGAAGCGCAGGAAGCCGTAGCCGCCCATCTTCAAGAGGATCGCCGCCAGCACGACTGAAGCGGCCGTCGGCGCCTCGACGTGCGCGTCGGGCAGCCAAGTGTGCACCGGCCACATCGGCATCTTCACCGCGAACGA
>DAOMPU010000027.1:0-15720 GCA_035444925.1 Terricaulis sp.
GCTGGACATGGAGTGAATTTAGGCGCGCGCGGGAGCGAAGCAATCCTGCTCGCCCTGATGGGCACGCCGTTCGAAACGCTGGCGCCGCCACCCACTCCGTCTCGCAGCTTCGCCGCGAGCCACCTCGCCCCCACCGAAATCGCAAGGCGATTTCGGCAGATTCAAGTACCGGCCGCGCAGCGGCCGGTGGGGCGAGGATGGATTAGGCGAGGCGCTTCAGCTCGGAGACGAGATTGTCGCGCTCCCACGAGAAGCCGCCCTCATTGTCCGGCGTGCGGCCGAAATGGCCGTAGGCGGCGGTGCGGGCGTAGATCGGCTTGTTGAGGCCGAGGTGCTCGCGGATCGCGCGCGGGGTGCAGCCATCGACCAGTTCCGGCAACGCCTTTTCCAGCTTGGCCGGGTCGATCGTGTCCGCGCCGTGCAGATCGACGTAAAAGCTCGTCGGGCGCGCCACGCCGATGGCGTAGCTGATCTGGATGGTGCAACGATCGGCCAAACCGGCGGCCACCACGTTCTTCGCCAGATAGCGGCACATATAGGCGGCCGAGCGATCGACCTTGGTCGGGTCTTTGCCCGAGAACGCGCCCCCGCCATGCGGGCTCGCGCCGCCATACGTATCCACGATGATCTTGCGGCCGGTGAGGCCTGCGTCGCCATCGGGGCCGCCGATTTCAAACTTGCCGGTGGGATTGATGTGCCACTCGGTTTTCTTGGTGATCAGGCCTTCGGGGAAAACGCCCTTCACGTACGGCTCAAGCAAAGCGCGGAAGCGCTTGGTGGAATAGGTATCGGCGCCGAGTTTTTTGGCGTGCTGGTGCGAGACGACGATCTGCTCGACGTGAACGGGCTTGCCGTTTTCGTAGCG
Organism: Terricaulis sp.; assembly: GCA_035444925.1. Classification (GTDB taxonomy): domain Bacteria; phylum Pseudomonadota; class Alphaproteobacteria; order Caulobacterales; family Aquidulcibacteraceae; genus Vitreimonas. The sequence continues at coordinate 866 of DAOMPU010000027.1, forward strand.
CAGCGTGACCTGGCTTTTCGCATCCGGCTCAAGCTCAGGGCGCGCGCCGCTATGGCGCGCCTCGGCGAGCGCTTTGAGGATGTTGTGGCTGTATTGCAGCGTGGCCGGCATCAGCTCGGGCGTTTCGTTGCACGCATAGCCGAACATGATGCCTTGATCGCCCGCGCCCTCATCCTTCTTGGCGTTCGCATCAACGCCTTGGGCGATGTGCGCGGATTGGCCGTGCAGGAAGCATTGATAGCGCGCCTTCTCCCAATGGAAGCCCTTCTGCGCGTAGCCGATGTCTTTCACCGCGGCGCGCACTTTGGGCTCAAGCGAGGCGATGATCTCTTTCGTCATCGCTTTGTTTTCGGCCTTGGAGGCGCCCGGCTTGCCGGCGCGCACTTCGCCGGCGAGCACGATGCGGTTGGTCGTCACCAGCGTTTCGCACGCCACGCGCGCTTCAGGCTCTACGCCGAGAAACGCATCGACCACCGTGTCCGAGATACGATCGGCCACCTTATCGGGGTGACCTTCGGACACGCTTTCACTGGTGAAAACATAAGAACTTCTGACCACGCGGATTCTCCGGCCCCGGAAATGAAGCCGCTCCTCTTAGGGAGTCGGAGGCCTGGAGGCAAACCCTTGCGCGTGGGGCTAATTGCGCTTGGCGCCTTCGCCTTCCTCGGTGAGCGCGCGCACCAACTCCACTACCCGGCGGCGGACTTTGATGTTCTTAATCGATGAAAACAGCGCCATGAGCTGCGCGCCCTCCGGCGTGGCCAGCGCGTCATCTACGAATTCGCGGCGGCTTTCAGCCACCCCTGCTCCGCCCCGCACGGCGGCGATATTCTCGAAAAATCGGGCGATTGGCACGTCCAGCGCCGCTGAGATGTCGAATAGACGGCTTGCCGCTATCCGGTTGACGCCCTTCTCGTATTTCTGGACCTGCTGGAAAGTGACGCCAAGTAACTCGGCCAGTTTTTCCTGGCTCATGCCGATTTCAAGCCGCCGCGACCTGACCCGCTGGCCAAGTTTTCTATCGACTGCGTTGGCGGCTCTCTCGTCGTTCATGGATTGCTTTCCCTAGCCTCCCGGGCCGGAAGTAGAAACCTAAGCGAAGCAATGATTACAAGTAAAAAAGCAAGGAGCAGCGTACCCATTTTGGTATATAATGTCTCAGGGAGGCGTGCAGGCAGCTGCGCCTCAGCGAACAACGCCCCGTTGCGTGCCTCTTTTACCGCACGGCCGTACGAATCGACAATCGCGGACACCCCGCCCGAAGCGGCCCGCGCCAGCGGCAACCCCTCTTCGATCGCGCGGTAGCGGACCATGGCATAGTGCTGCCAAGGCCCCGTGCCGGCGCCGAACCAAGCGTCGTTCGTCACAGAGACGATCCAGCCTGGCCGCTCCTCGCCGCGCGGGATGAGGCCAGGAAAGATCGCTTCGTAGCAAATCAACACCACCGCCGGCGGCGCATCCGGCACCACGAGGCGCGTTGGCGGCGCGCCCGCATCAAACCCAACGCCGATGCGCTGCAGCGGGGCAATGTTGAGCGGGCTGATCAAAGACCAGAGCGGGATGAACTCGCCCCACGGCACCAAGCGGTGCTTATCGTAGATCTGGCTAAGGCGCGCCGCGCCGCTGACGCCGTCAATCACCGCGGCCGAATTGAAATAGGCCAGCCGCTCGCCGCGCACTTCGCGGCGGGTGAGCCCGGTGATGAGAACGCGATCCCCCATGCCGCGGCCGATCGCGTCCATGAATTCAGGATTCTCGAGCACGCCGAAATTGACCCACGGGATGGCGCCTTCGGGCCAGATCACCACGGCCGCGCGGCTATCCTGCGGCGGCCCGGAGGCGTTGAGGTAACGCGCCAGCACGCGCCATTCCTGATCGACGCGGCCCTGCCCTTTTTCGCGCTGGGTAAGGCCGGAATCGGCGACGCGCACAATCGGCTGCGCGCCGGGCAGATCAATCGGCGCGGCGGCGATGCGCTGTGCGCCCCACCCCCACATCATGCCGATGGCGAGGCCCGCGACAATCATCGGCGCAAAACGCCGCCCGGCGCTGGCGCCGCTATCGGCGACGGCCGCCGGCGCGGCGAACAAAAACAAAGTGACGAGCGAAAGCCCGTACGCCCCGAACACCGACGCCATCTGCGACACCGGCTCCCCCGCCGGCCAGATATAGCCAGGCAAAAGCCAAGGCAGCCCGCCGAACACATGCCCGCGCAACCATTCCGTGACGAACAGCGCCGCCGCGAACACGGGAATGCGGCGCACGTCCTTGGTCCATAACGTCATCGCGAGCGCGCAGCCGATGGCCCAAAACACCGCCAGCACGCTGGCGAGCGCGAGCACCGCGGGAACGCCCCAGATCGGCCCCCACGCCTGCGCATCGACCAGGAATGCGGAGGATATCCAATAAACGCCGGTGCAGAAATGCCCGAGCCCAAACCACGCGCCAACGCCAAACGCCGCGCGAATGGGCTTCTCACGCGCATGCGCGGTATCGAGCAGCCAAACCAGAATGACGAGCGCGACAACGTAGAGCGGAACAAAATGGAAAGGCGCGTGCGCCAGCGTCGCCAGCATGCCCGCGCCTGCGGCGAGGCCGCGCCTTTGCCAAAGCGTGCGCGCGGAGAACCATTGATGGACACGCGAGGCGGTTGTCATGGAATCTCCGACGAAGCGCTGGTTGGACAGCGCTTGAGCCCAACAGTCAACCGCCCGGATTGGCGCGCTTTAGCCGCAAACGCTTTACCCGGCGCGGATCGGCGTCGATGATCTCGACGTCAAAGCCGCTTGGATGGTGCAGGATTTCGCCGCGCTGCGGCAAACGCCCGGCCAACGCCACAGCAAGGCCCGCCGCGGTGTCGAACTCATCTTCGTGCTCGGGCAGCGCAAGGCTCGCGCCCAGCTTGCTTTCCAGCTCATCAATCGAAGCGCGGCCATCGGCCTCGTACGCGCCGAACGGGCGCTCTTGCACCAAGCGCGCTTCTTCATCGTGCTCATCATCGATGGCGCCGACGATCTGCTCGACCAGGTCTTCCATCGAAACGAGGCCGTCGGTGCCGCCATACTCATCCACCACCAATGCAAGATGGCTGCGGCTCGATTGCATCTTCAAGAACAACGTGGCCAGCGTCATGGATTGGGGCACGAACAGGATGTCGCGCTTGATGCGTGCGAGCGTGCGATCGGAAAATTTCGCGCGCGCCTCGCCGCTTTCGCCGGGCGCGAGCATCGACATCACATCGCGCACATGCACGAAGCCTTGCGGATCGTCCAAGGTCTCGCCGTAAACTGGCAGACGCGAATGCTGGCTTTCGGAAAAAACCCGCGCCGCCTCGCCCAAAGTCGCGGCGAGATCGATGGCGACGATTTCCGCGCGCGGGCGCATCACGTCCGCCACTTTGAGGCGATCGAAGCTGGCGGCGCGCAGGATGAGATCCTTGTGTGCGCCCTCGATCGCTTCGCCGCGGTCTTCGCGCTCGCGCAGCGCCTCCTCAACAGCAGCGGCGGGCCCGGCATTCGCCTTCGAGAATAATCTCGTGAAGCGATTGATGAGGCCCGCGCGCCTTCGCGAAGGCTGCTCTGTATCGTCGCCTATTTCGGCCATCGAAGGTTCGTCGCACTCCTGAAATCGCGCGGCTCAAACATAGGGATCTTCTATCCCCAGCTCGGCCAGAATGGCGCGTTCGCGCGCCTCCATCCGCTCGGCGTCCTCCGGCTCAAGGTGATCATAGCCTAGCAGATGCAAAAAGCCGTGCACGGCAAGATGCGAAGCATGGTTAGCGAAGCTTTTTCCCTGCGCCTGCGCTTCGGCGGCAATGGTTTCAGCGGCCAGCGCGATATCGCCCAAAAACGCGCCCTCCCCCGCCGCCGGCGGGAAAGAAAGCACGTTGGTGGGGCCCGCCTTGCCGCGGAATTGCTGGTTAAGCGCCGCCACCGCCGCATCGTCGGCCAGCAGCACCGCCACCGCCCCCGCCTGGCCTTCGCCGCGCGCGGCCGCTTGCAGCGCTTCGTTCAAAACTTCCTCGAGGCCGGCCCACGCCTCGGCCTCGACCACGAACTCAACCTCTAACGAGGGATCAGGCACGGCCGCCCTCGTCACGATGATAGGCCTCGACGATTTTCGCGACCAAGCGATGACGCACCACATCCTGCGCCGCAAAGCGGATGATCTCGACGCCTTCGATGTCTTCAAGGATCGAAATCGCATGCGCGAGGCCCGATTGATCCGGGCGCACCAGATCGATCTGCGAAGGATCGCCGGTGACGACCATACGCGAGCCTTCGCCCAGGCGCGTCAGCACCATCTTCATTTGCAGAATGGTGGCGTTCTGCGCCTCGTCGGCGATGACGAACGCGCTGGAGAGCGTGCGCCCGCGCATGAAGGCCACCGGCGCAACTTCGATCTGGCGCCGCTCACGCCGCGTTTTCAGATCGCTTTCGCTCATCTGGCTGCGGAACGCGTCCCAGATCGGCTGCAGATAGGGATCGACCTTCTCCGAAAGATCGCCCGGCAGATAGCCGAGCTTCTCACCCGCTTCGACGGCCGGGCGCGTGACGATGATCTTATCTACCCGCTCTTGCTTCAGCGCCTCCACCGCCGCCGCAACAGCGAGAAAGGTTTTACCGGTGCCGGCCGGGCCGACGCCGAAAATCAAATCGATCCGCTCATCGCGCAGCGCCTCGACGTAATGCACCTGGCGCGGCGTGCGCAAAGTGAGCCCGCCAAGCTGCGGCAGCGTGAGCGGCCCGGATTTATCGGGATCGCCTTCGGAGAAGGAGATCGCGGCCAGCACATCGCCTTCGCGCACTTTGCCCTTGCGGCGCGCGAGATCAGCCAGCGCATCGATGATGCGCTGCACGCGCTCCAGCTCAGCGGCGCTTTGCGCGCGCACCAGCACGCGATCGCCCTGCGCATCCAGCGTGACGCTGTAAGCCGGCGCGCCGCGCGGGGCGTTGGGATCGCGGAACGCTTCCTGAATATGCGCAAGATGGCGATGCAACGGGCCGAACACGGCCTGCGCCATGCCGGCTTCAGAAAGCGCTATCGTGCGTGTGTGTTCGCCGTTGCTCACGCAACCTCCGCATCGCTGAGAACGCGTTCACCCGCCAAAGAGTTCTGCGTGGCGGCGATAATTTTGACCTGGACGATCTCGCCGTCGCGCGCGCGCGTATCGTCAAAATGCACCGCTTGCAGGTAGGGCGAGCGGCCATGCGCCTGGCCTGGCTGGCGGCCCCGGCCTGCCACGAGAATATCCAGCGTGCGCCCGATCTGGCTTTCGTTGAACGCGCGCTGCTGCTCGAACAGCAGCTTCTGCAGCGCGGCTAGGCGCTCGGCTTTCGTCTCTTCCTTGATCTGCGCCAGCATCGCCGCAGCCGGCGTGCCGGGACGCGATGAATATTTGAACGAGTAAGCCGAAGCGAAGCCAACGTCGCGCACCAGCTGCATCGTAGCTTCGAAATCGACGTCGCGCTCGCCCGGGAAGCCGACGATGAAATCGGTGGAGAGGGCAATATCCGGCCGCGCGGCGCGCAGGCGGGCGATAATGTCACGATAGAACGCGCCGTCATGCTTGCGGTTCATCGCTTTGAGCACGCGGTCGGAGCCCGACTGCACCGGCAGATGCAGATACGGCATCAGCTTCGGCTCGGCCCCGTGCAGCGCGATGAGATCGTCCGTCATCTCGATCGGGTGAGACGTGGTGTAGCGAATGCGCGCGACGCCGCTGATCTGCGCCAGCGCGGAGAGCAGATCGGCAAATCCCGCAGCGCCTTCGCCGTGATAGGCGTTGACGTTCTGGCCGAGCAAAGTGATTTCGCGCACGCCGGAATCGGCCAGCATGCGCGCTTCGGCGAGAATATCCGCCGCCGGCCGCGAATATTCGGCGCCGCGCGTGTAAGGCACCACACAGAAAGTGCAGAATTTATCGCAGCCTTCCTGAATCGAGAGAAAGGCGGTGACGCCATCTGGCGCGCGCTTGGGCAGCGCGTCGAATTTTTCCTGCGCGGTGAAATCGGCGGCCAGGCGCTCGCCGGTTTTGCGCGCGGCGCGGGCGATCAGCTCGGGCAGCTTGTGATAGGCCTGCGGGCCGACCACGAGATCCACCTCCGGCGCGCGGGCGATGATTTCCTCACCCTCGGCCTGGGCCACGCAGCCGGCGATGGCGATCGTGGTGGTTTTGCCCTCCCCCGCGCGGCGCTCCTTGTGCGCGCGCAGACGGCCGATTTCGGAATAGACTTTCTCGGTCGCCTTCTCGCGGATGTGGCACGTGTTGAGCACGACGAGATCGGCGTCATCGGGCTTATCGACCGGCGCATAGCCTAGCGGGCTGAGCACATCGCGCATGCGCTCGCTATCATAGACGTTCATTTGGCAGCCATAGGTCTCGATAAAGAGACGCTTGAGTTCTGGCCGCTTCGGTTCGGACATTCGTTTGCTTCTAGCCAGCCTTCTTGCCGGACTTGGCTTTGTCATCCAGCGGCGTGCCGTAAAGTTCGAGCCGGTGATCGACCAGCTTGTAGCCGAGCCGCTTGGCGATCTCTTGCTGCAGGCGTTCGATCTCGGGATCGACGAACTCGATCACGTCGCCTGTTTTCATGTCGATCAAATGATCGTGGTGCTGCGTCGGCGCTTCTTCGTAGCGCGAGCGGCCATCGCGGAAATCATGCCGTTCAAGAATGCCGGCGTCCTCGAACAGGCGCACCGTGCGGTACACTGTGGCGATGGAGATGCCAGGATCGACGGCGGCGGCGCGGCGATGCAATTCCTCGACGTCCGGGTGGTCCTGGCTGGCGGAGACCACGCGCGCGATCACGCGGCGCTGCTCCGTCATGCGCATGCCCTTCTCGACGCAGAGTTTTTCGATACGATCCATGATGTCCTCTGGAATGCAGAAATAGCGCTTTGGGGGCGCTTGTGTCCACCTAAAGGCGGTTAAACAACGGGCCGCGGCAGCGTGCGGCGCATGACGATGGCGTCCACCCGGCCCGCTTGAGCAGCGTAATAGCCGGCCCGGCGCCCAGCCTCGGCATAGCCGAGCTTCTTATAGAGCGCGCGCGCACCGGAATTATCCTCGGCCACTTCAAGGTGCATGCTGGCCGCGCCGCGCACTAAGGCCGCCACGCCCGCCGAAGTCACCAAAGCCGCGCCCACGCCCTTGCGGCGCGCTTCAGGAACCACGGCCACCGTCAGCAGCTCGGAATCGCCGGCCGCGGCCCACGCCATCACGAACCCCTGCGCCGCGCCGGCGCTGGCGATAAGCGCAAATGCCGAAGGGTTTTGCAAAAGCTTCGCGATGTCATCAGCGCTCCAGGGCCGGTCGAACGCGCGCGCGTGCAGGCCGGCGAGCAGCGCTGCATCGGCCAGGGTTGCCGCCGCGATCATGACGCGCCAGGCAAAGTGACGTGCGGCGCGCGCAGATAAGCCGGATCAGGCGCGTAGCGCGCAGGATCGAGGGTAGAAGCGTAGCGCGCCAGCGCCGGGGCGCTGACGCGAACCTCGGGGCCGATCAGCAGAGCGCCCGCCGGCGTCAGCGCTTCGTGCGCCCCGCGCTCGATGTTTTGCGGCGTCACGCGCGCGGCGCCGTCTTGATAGAGCGCGAAATAGGCAGCGCCCGGCGTTTCGATCAGGGCGGCGCGCAGGCCCGCCTGCCCTTCCGCCAGCGCCAGCGCCTCCAGCGTGGAAACGCCCACGCACGGCTTGCCCAGCGCCAGCGCCAAAGCGCGCGCAAATGAGAGCCCGACACGTACCCCCGTGAAGGAGCCCGGCCCGGTGGTGACGGCGATCCGGTCCAGCTGCGCGAATGAAACGCCGGCGGCGGCGATCACTTCTTGCGCCATGGGCGCGAGCCGCTCCGCTTGGCCGCGCTGCATCGGCTCGGAAAGTTCGGCCAGCACTGCATCGCCGCGCACCAACGCGACAGAACACGCATCAAGGCTCGTATCAATGGCGAGGACTAGCACGCCCTCACACCACCTGCTCCACCGCCTGCACTTCGGGCACGTAATGGCGCAGCATGTTTTCGATGCCTTGCTTCAGCGTCAGCGTGGAGGACGGGCAGCCCGCGCACGAACCGCGCATGTTGAGGCGCACGACGCCTTCGGCGTGATCCCACGAGTGGAAGGTGATGTCGCCGCCGTCGCGCGCCACGGCGGGGCGCACGCGCGCTTCGATGATCTCCTTCAGCTCCTTCACGATGTCGGCGGCCTCGCCTTCATAGACGATATCGGCCTCGTCGGTTTCATCCGCGGGCGCGCCGGTTTCGCCGATCACCGGCAATCCCGAGGTGAAGTGATCCATGATCGCGGCCAGCACGTGCGGCTTCAGGTGCGGCCATTCGATCGCTTCAGCCTTGGTGATGGTAATGAAATCGCCGCCCAAATAGACGCGCTCCACCCCATCGACCGTGAACAGCGCCTGCGCCAGCGGGGAATCGCCCGCCGCCTCCGCGCCCGCATATTCGCGGCTGCCGCGGCCCAAAACGTCCCGCCCAGGGAGGAATTTGAGCGTGCGCGGGTTGGGGGTGGCTTCGGTTTGGATAAACATGGGGCTCAGGTGGGCGCGCCACCCTCTTCGGTCAATGCGGCAGGCGGCGGCGCCGCGCCCACGGGCAGCGCCAATTTGCGCACTTCATCGCGCGTCAGCGCTCCCGGAACCACCAGCACCGAGACCGCGCGCGTACCCAGGCCCGCGCTTTTGCCCAATTGCGCCACCAGCGGCCCCGGGCCGCCCGGCCCGGCGGCGGCGGCAAGCACCACCAATTTGATCGACTGATCCTCGTCCAGCAGCTTGCGCAGGACGGGTTTCACCTCGCCATCGCGCAGCACCGGCTCGGCGGTGACGCCGCATTCGGCCCAAACCTCGGCCGCAAAGCGCTGGGTGAGCGATTCCGCCGCCGCGTGCGCCTGGCGGCGCATCTCGTCCGTGATCGAAGCCCAGGGCGCGGGCGCCTCCGGCTCCACCACGCGCAGCATGACGAGGCGCCAGCCGGTGCTCTTGCAGAGCAGCCCGGCATACAAAAGCGCATCGGGAAATTCCTCGCTTTCATCAGCGATCACGAGGACGGCGAAGCTTTCATCGCTCATGGGGCGTCATGGTCGCGCAATCGCGCGCCCCTATCAAGCGCGCCAAAGGCCGACGACGTCGCGGACTTCGGCCATGATCGGCTGCGCCACGGCGCGGGCTTTTTCGGCGCCGTCCTTCAAGATGGCGTCGAGGGCTGCGCGATCGGCGGTGAGGCGGCGCATTTCGGCGGCGATCGGAGAAAGCTTCGCGGCCAAAGTTTCGGCCAAAGCCGGCTTGAACACGCCAAAGCCCTTGCCGCCAAATTCCGCCAGCACGTCCTCGACGCTGCGTTCGCTGACGGCGGCGTAGATGCCCACAAGGTTCTCAACTTCCGCCCTACCCGCCAGGCCCTCTTTGCTTTCGGGCACCGGCAGCGGATCGGTGGTGGCCTTCTTAATCTTGGACATGATCGCGTCAGCATCGTCGGTCAGGTTGATGCGCGTCATGTCCGAAGGATCGGATTTGGACATTTTCTTGGAGCCGTCGCGCAAACTCATGATGCGCGCGCCGGGGCCTTGGATCAAAGGCTCGGGCAGCGGGAAGAAGCCGGGCGCATCGTGATCGTTGTTGAATTTCTGCGCGATGTCGCGCGAGAGCTCCAGATGCTGCTTCTGGTCTTCGCCCACCGGGACGTGCGTGGCTTTGTAAAGCAGAATATCCGCCGCTTGCAGCACCGGATAATCGAACAAGCCCACGGAGGAGCGCTGCGCGTCCTTGCCGGCCTTATCCTTGAATTGCGTCATCCGCTCCACCCAGCCCATGCGGGCGACGCAATTGAAAATCCACGCGAGCTCGGTGTGCTCACGCACAGCGGACTGGATGAAGATCGTGGAGCGTTGCGGATCGACGCCTGCGGCCACATAGGCGGCGGCCACTTCGCGGCAGCGATTGGCGAGTTCTTTAGGGTCAGGCCCGGTGGTGATCGCGTGCAGATCGACGATGCAATAGATGCATTCGTATTGATCCTGCAGGCGCACGAATTTTTGCAACGCGCCGAGATAATTGCCGAGATGCAGCCCATTGGTGGGCTGCATGCCGGAAAATACGCGTTGCGGGCCCTTGTATTGGGGGGCGGCGGCGTCAGTCATCGGAAACTCCAAAACACGAGGGACGCGCGGCCAGGCGCGCGCGGAAAGCGGCGTCAGATCAAGGCCGCCATCGCCAAAGCTTGCTGCTCGTGTTCATGGGCGCTTCCTATCAGGGGTCCATGCCGGGCGGCAAGCCGCCTCCCCCGCCCAGCGGGCCCTTCTCGCGTTTAAACGCCGCCCGCACCTCGCCCAACGTGACCGCGCGGGAGATGAACAGAAACACGAAATAGCCGATCCCGCCGCAGAGTATCAAAAGCCCCACCGCGATCTCCTTGGCGCCGAGGGCGGCCTCCAAAGCAGCGCGGTTCTGCTGGCCGAACCAGAGCACGAAGCCAAGCCCCGCCGAGACCATCGCTATGCGGACAAGACGCGACATTGCCGCCGCGCTCGGCGCATAGGCGCCGCGCTTGGCGAGCGTGGCGATCATCATCAGCACGTTGATCCAGGCCGCGACGCTGGTGGCGATGGCGAGGCCCGGGAAGCCGGGCATGCCGCCGGCGCGCAAGGCGTAGAAAAGCGCGGCGCCCAGCGCGACATTGACCAGCATGGAGATCAGCGCGAAGCGCATCGGCGCTTTGGTGTCCTCGCGCGCGAAGAAGGCCGGCGCGTAGATTTTCGCCAGCACGAACGCCGGCACGCCCCAGCCGTAATGAAACAGCGCCATGGCGCAATTGCGCGCGTCCTCCGCGGTGAAGGCGCCGCGCGCGAACAGGCCTTCAAGCAGATAAGCCGGGAACGCCATCATCGCCGCCGCCGCCGGCAGCGTGAACGCCATGGAGAGGTTCACCGCCTCATCCAGCGCGCCGCGCGCGCCGGCGTGATCGTCGGCGGCGACCAAGCGCGAAAGCCGCGGCAACATGGCCACGCCCACGGCGACGCCGATGAGGCCAAGCGGCATCTGGTAGAGCCGATCGGCGTAGTTCAGCAGCGCGATCGCGCCGTCCTCGAACGAGGCGAGGATTTGCGAGATCATCACATTGATCTGCAGCGCCCCGCCCGCAATCGCGGCGGGCGCGGCGAGGGCCAGCAAGCGTTTGACGTTCGGCGTCAGCTTCGGCGCGGACGGCCGCGTGCGCGCGCCCGAACGCCGCGCGCCCCACGCCACCCACACCGCCTGCAGCACGCCGGCAATGCTCACCGCCACCGCCGCGGCGTACGCGGCCTCCACTGCGTCATGGCGAAACAGAATGAGCGCCGTCAGCAGCGAGAGATTCAGCAGCGACGGCGCCGCCGCCGCTGCGAAGAAGCGCCCGCGCGCATTCAGCGCGCCGGAAAACAGCGTCGCCGCGCTCACGCCGATCAGATACGGCATGGTGATCTGCGTCAGCACGGTGGCGAGCCCGAAGATTTCAGGATCGTCCGCATAGCCGGCGAACAAAAGCCGGTTGATCCAGGGCATGAACACGATCGCCAGCGCGGTGACGAGGCTGGTGGCCAACACCAGCACCGAGAGCGCTTCGCCGGCCAAGCGATCCGCCGCCTGCTCGCCCTGCTCGGCCAAGGTCTTGGAATAGACCGGCACGAACGCCTGGCTGAACGCACCCTCGGCGAAGAGGCGGCGGAACAGATTGGGAAAACGCAACGCGGCGTAAAACGCGTCCGCCACCGGCCCCGCGCCAATGGCGGCGGCCATCAAGAGATCGCGCGCAAAGCCAAGCACGCGCGAAACCAGGGTGAGGCCGCCGATCACGGCGGTGTTGCGGGCAAGGCTCATGCGGGGCGGCGACTCATTACTGAGGCTTCTGGGTAGCGTATCAGCGCCCGCGAACAAACCGGCGGCTGCTTTCTTGGACCGCCGGCGTCCTCGCCGGCAAAGTGCCTAAGCTTGCCGCACCGGCGAAGATTGAAACCGGGATGCCGGCGAGGACGCCGGCGGTCCAAGATCAGCGCGCCGTGGAGGCGCGCGCCACCGCCAAGGGCTTCTTGGCGGGATCGGCGGGCGCCGCGGGCTCAGCCGCGCGCAGCACGGCCTCAAGCTTAGCGCGCAGCGCGCTGATGCGGCGCGGGGTGGAAACCTGGCCTCCCCCCTCCTCTTCCTGCACGTAGAACACGTCCGACGCGCGCTCGCCGAGGGTTTCAATATGGGCGCTGGCGATGGTGATTTTGGACTCGGCGAAGGCGTGCGCGAGGCCCGCGAGAAGGCCCGGCCGGTCCCGCCCGTGGCGTCCGGCGTCAGCGTGTTATCCAGCCGCACCCAGGGCTCGATCGCAAACGCGGCGGCCCGGCGCGAAAGCGGCTTGGCGAGCGGGGGCGGAAAATCCTCCAGCGCCGCGCGGTGCAGGCGCGCCACCAGCGATTCCAGGGCTTCTGGATCGTCCATGCCGAAAGGCTGGCGATCGGAAGTCTGCACCGAGAACACGTCAAACGCCGCGCCATCCTTGGTGGTGTGGACGCGCGCATTTAGAATGTCGGCGCCGGCGGCTGAAATGGCGGCGGCGATGCTGGCGAACAGGCCGGGCCGATCGCCCGCATAGACGAGAATTTCAGTCACCGCCTGCACCGGGCGAATGCGCGCGGCCACATGCGGGATGGCGCGGCTCTGGCGCGCGTTCATCACTTCGCTGGCGTGCCAGGCGAGCGCTTCTTCATCGTGATTGAGCCAATAGCCGTCTTCCAGCGCATTGAGCCAAAGCGCGAGATTATCATCCACCTTCACGCGCTTCAGCAGCTCGGCCTTGGCGCCGGCGGCGAGCTCCGAAAGATGCGCGCGCACCGCTTCTTCATCGGAGCGCCCGCCGTGCAGCGCGGCTTCGGTGAGGCGATAAAGATCGCGCAGCAGCTGGCCCTTCCAATCGTTCCACACGCTCGGCCCCACGGCGCGAATATCCGCCACTGTAAGCACCAGAAGCAGGCGCAAGCGCTCCACATTGGCGACCAATTCGGCGAACTGCGCCACCGTGCGCGGATCGCCGATGTCGCGCTTTTGCGCCACATCGCTCATCACCAGATGATGGCCGACCAGCCAGCCGACGAGATCGACCTCCTCAGCCGGCAGGCCAAGCCGCTCGCACGCCGCGCGCGCGGATTTTTCGCCTTCGATCTGTTGATCGCCATCGCCTTTGCCTGTGTCGTGCAGCAGCATGGCGAGATATAGCGCGCGGCGATTGATGATCTTACGGAAGATTTCGCTGGACAGCGGATGGTGCTTCTTGTGCTGGCCATGCTCGATCTCGCTCATCGCGTCGATCGCTTGCAGGGTGTGCTCATCCACCGTGAAATGGTGGTACATGTTGAATTGCATCTGCGCGACGATGCGGCCGAATTCGGGCATGAACTTACCCAGCACGCCGGCCTCGTTCATCAGCCGCAGCGCCGCGCCTGGGCGGCGCGGCGACGCCGCCACTTCTAAAAACGAGGCGCGCGCCGCAGGGTCTTTTCGCCACGCGGGGCCTACGGCGCGCGCCTTCAGCGCCGCCTGCCCCAAAGCGACCGGATGCACATCGAGATTGCGCTTATCGGCGATCTCAAACAGCCGCAGCATGTTGACCGGATCGTCAAACACGCTGGGCGCATCGACATTGAGGCGTCCCGCTTCGATGTGGAAGCCCGGCTCGATCGCGGCGGTTTGCTTGCGCGCGCCAGGCAGCAGGCGCTGAAGCCCGCGCGGCGCGTTCTTGGCTTGATCGGCCTCAAGCTTGGCGCACAGCACGCGCGTCAGCGCGCCGACTTCGCGCGCCACCAGGAAATAGCGCTTCATGAACCGCTCGACGGCCGCATGATTGCCGCGCCCGCCATAGCCGAGCTGCTTGGCCAGCTCCGGCTGGAGATCGAACGTCAGCTTTTCTTCGCCGCGGCCGGTGATGAAATGCAGGTGGCAGCGCACGGTCCAAAGAAACTCAAGCGCGCGGCGGAAGGCGTTGCGCTCCTCCGGCGTGAACACGCCCGCCTCCACGTACGCACGCACGCTGTCGAAGCCATAGAGATGCTTCAGCATCCAAAATAGCGAGTGCAGATCGCGCAGGCCGCCCTTGCCCTCTTTGATGTTGGGCTCGACCATGTAGCGCGAAGCGCCGACGCGGGCGTGGCGCTCGTCGCGCTCCTTCAGCTTGGCGGCGATGAAGCCGGCGTGATCCTTCTGCACCACCTCTTTGCGAAAACGGGTCTGCAGTTCGGCGGCGAGCGATTCATCGCCGGCGATGCGGCGCGATTCCAGCAGCGCGGTCTGGATCGTGTGATCCTCGCGCGCGAGCTTCAGGCTCTCTTCGATGTTGCGCGAGGCATGGCCGACTTTGAGCCCCATGTCCCACAACATGTAGAGCATGTACTCGGTTACGCTCTCGGCGAAGGGCGTCTGCTTGTAGGCGCGCAGAAATAAGAGATCGAGATCGGACGATGGCGCCAGCTCGCCGCGGCCGTACCCGCCCACCGCCAGGATGGTGAAGCGCTCCCCTTCCGTGGGATTGCGGGCGCGGAACAGGTGCGTGGTGGTGTAATCATAAAGCGCGCTGACCACTTCATCGGCCACCGCCGCCAAGAGCCGCGCGACGGCCAGGCCGTTCTCGCCCGCCTCCAGGCGCTCCTTGGCGATCATCCGGCCCCGAAATAAAGCGCCATGTAACAGCTGCTTCACGGTGGCGCGCGCGTTCTCGCCCTCGGCCTGATAGGCGGCCGAGAGCTGGGCGCGCAGGCGCAGCCCATCGACCACATGTTCAATCCGGGCGGGCTTCAGACGGGCGGCCATGCGCGCAATTTCATCATCCGACCCCG
>DAOMPU010000028.1:0-15396 GCA_035444925.1 Terricaulis sp.
AGGCCAAGGACGGCCTCGATTACGTGCTCAATCTGATGGACACGCCCGGGCACGTGGATTTCGCCTATGAGGTGAGCCGCAGCCTCGCCGCCTGCGAAGGCGCGCTGCTGATCGTGGACGCCTCGCAAGGCGTGGAAGCGCAGACACTGGCGAACGTCTATCAGGCGCTCGATCTTGATCTTGAGATCGTGCCGGTGCTGAACAAGATCGACCTGCCCGCCGCCGAACCCGAGCGTGTGAAGCAGCAGATCGAGGACGTGATCGGCCTCGACGCCAGCCAAGCCATCCTCGCCTCTGGCAAAACCGGGGAGGGCATCTCCGATCTGCTCGAAGCCATCGTTACACGCTTACCGGCGCCCAAACAGGGCGACGCCACCGCCCCGCTCAAAGCCATGCTGGTGGACGCCTGGTACGATGCGTATCTCGGCGTCGTCGTGCTGTTCCGCGTGATCGATGGCGTGGTCAAGAAGGGCATGCGCATCAAGCTGATGCAGACCGGCGCCGATTATAACGTCGATACGCTGGGCGTGCTGCGGCCCAAGCGCCAGGATGTGGCCGAGCTTGGCCCCGGCGAAATCGGCGTGTTGACGGCCAGCATCAAGGAAGTGGCCGACGCGCGCGTCGGCGACACCATCACCGAATATCGCAAGGAAACTGCCGCCGCGCTGCCGGGCTTCAAGCCGGCGCAGCCGGTGGTGTTTTGCGGCCTTTTCCCGCAGGACGCCGCCAAGTTCGAAGATCTGCGCGCCGCGATGAGCAAGCTGCGCCTCAACGATGCGAGCTTTTCCTGGGAAATGGAAACCTCCGCCGCTTTGGGCTTCGGCTTCCGCTGCGGCTTCCTTGGCCTGTTGCACTTGGAAATCATCCAAGAGCGGCTGACGCGCGAGTTCGATCTTGAGCTGATCGCCACCGCGCCCAGCGTTGTTTATCGCGTGCACATGAACAAGGGCGAGATGATCGAGCTGCACAATCCGGCCGATCTGCCTGACGTGGTGCATATCAAGGAAATCGAAGAGCCGTGGATCAAGGCCACGATCCTGACGCCGGATGAATATCTCGGCGCCATCATCAAGCTTTGCCAGGATCGGCGCGGCATCCAGAAGGAGCTGAATTATGTCGGCTCGCGCGCGATGCTGGTGTATGAGCTGCCGCTCAACGAAGTGGTGTTCGATTTTTACGACCGGCTGAAAAGCGTTTCAAAAGGCTATGCCAGCTTCGATTATCAGATCATCGATCACCGCGTCGGCGATCTGGTGAAGATGAGCATTCTTGTGAATGATGAGCCGGTGGATGCGCTTTCCATGCTGGTGCACGCCGCGCGCGCCGAGAGCCGCGGGCGCGCCATGGTGGAAAAGCTGAAAGAGCTGATCCCGCAGCACATGTTCAAAATCCCGATCCAGGCCGCGATCGGCGGGCGCATCATCGCGCGCGAAACCATCAGCGCGCTCAGGAAGGACGTGACGGCGAAATGCTATGGCGGCGACGCCACCCGCAAACGCAAGCTCCTCGACAAGCAAAAAGAGGGCAAGAAAAAGATGCGCCAGTTCGGGAAGGTGGACATCCCGCAGGAGGCGTTTATTGCGGCGTTGAAGATGGATGGGGATTGATGGGCCTTTTACGGGCTGCCGACAGGTTATCGGAACTTAGCAGGCGATTTGAGAGGTTCGTCGCAAAAGCGCTCTCGCGGCAATACTCCGTCCGTCCGGGAGATGCCTATGGATGCGACTTTCTGATTTCGGCGCCTACTGCGTCGGGGCCTGCCGTGGTCGAGGCAAAGTTTCAGCGTTCAGTTTGGGCATCCAACTCCACGATGCGCAATGCTTTTGCGCGATTGCAAGCCGCTAGAGAGAAGGCGAATGCTGTTGCCGCCATCTTGATCACGAACACAGCACACGACTTGCTGCTTCGCCAGGAAGCGGAGTCCTACGGAATTATTGTTTTTGACGCAGAGGTTCTCGCTGCAATAATCAGCAGCGATGGTAGCCTGCGGGAAGAATTCGAGAATCTGCAACGTGAGGCGCTTCTTTCGCCGCCGAAAAACTATGATCCAATAGCCGATTTGCCGTCTTTGTTTGAGCACCCGCCGGAAGCAGCGGTCTCGTTGCCAAAGGTCACAACTGGTGAGGCGCTTTGGGAGAGGATCAATGCCATCACACCAGGCCGGGAGGGTGCGCGGAAGTACGAGCAACGTTGCGAGGAAGCGTTGCGGTACCTGTTTGAAGGAGACCTAACTGCATGGCGGTCGCAGAAGCCAACAGATCAATTGCACCGCTTCGACCTCATCGCGCGCGTCAGTTCGAGGAACGACTTTTGGAACTGCTTAAGAGATCGATTTGGAGGGCAATACATAATCTTTGAGTTCAAGAATTATTCATCTCGAATTGGTCAAGCCGAAATCTTCACAACGGAAAAATATCTGTTTCCCAAAGCGTTGCGGACCGTGGCATTGCTGTTGTCGCGAAAGGGCGGGGATGATCATGCGCAGGCTGCTGCTAGAGGAGCGTTGCGCGAAAGTGGCAAAGTTATTTTGAATCTTAGCGACGATGAATTGCGTTCGATGCTTTTGCTTAAAGATTTGGGCGAAGAGCCTTCGAACATACTACTGGGCTTGCTAGACGAAATGCTCATGTCGATCGAGCGCTGAAAGGTGGCGGGAACGGGAGCGCGAGCTGTGATATAATAGCCGCTATGGCTAATCTGCTCCTCACCCGCATCACGTCCGATCCCGACATTTTCGGCGGGAAGCCGATTATTCGCGGGCAGCGGTTCGCGGTGGCGCATCTGCTTGGCTATCTCGACGCGGGGATGAGCGAGGCGGAAGTGCTGGCGGAGTTTCCGTTTCTTGAGGCGGATGACATCGCGGCGGCGCGCTTGTTCGCGCAATGCGTTGCCCACTAGCGTCATCCCGGCGGAGCGGGAGCGAGGGGCAAGACGCGCCGCCCGTCGCCCTTGGATTCCGGATCGCGCTTTGCGCGTCTGGAATGACGACTTCAGGAGCGCGTGCTAGTGTCGATCCAACAAGGAGCGCGGCATGGCTAAGCTTGATCTGGAAGCGAGTGTTCGCGTCGAAGGCGGCGATGTGTGGATCAAGGCGACGCCGGGGCGGCTCAACGCCTTCCTTTCCAAGCATTTCGGCTTCGGCAATGTGGCGCCGCAGAGCGAGGGCGCGGCGCAGGACTTCCTGGAAGTGCTGTTGTTCGCCGCCGAGAAGGTGAAGCCCCGCTAGCGCTCACGCATAGGGAAAACACGTCTCGCGCGTGAGCTCCAAGCCGACATGCGCCCCCAGCGCTTCGATCGCGTCGGCGTGCTCGGCGTAAGGATCGCTGTTGCCGGGGCCGACGATGATGGTGCGGAAGGCCGCCACGCTGCGCCCGCCGGGCGGCAGCATGGCGGTGGCCAGCGGGGCGCCATCATCGGCGCGCAGCGTGAGGAAAAGCGGGGAGACGCGGGCGATGTGATCCTTCAGGCCGATCTCCTGCTCGAACGAAGGCCCGCCGAGCGGGGCGCGGTAGCTCTCGCGCGCGGCGGCGTGGGCGCGGCGGAAATATTTATCGACGGCGTGGCGCATCTCGGCGGATTCGGCTTCCGCCTCCGCTTCCGTTTCGAGCCGAAACCAGGTCCGCCCGCCTGTTGCATCGCACACGAATTGCATGCGCGCACTATAGCGCGTTACGGCGAACAAAAAACGGCCGCGCGCAGATTTTAATGACGCATCATCTTATCGAAGAACCGGCATCCACTTCTTCGGATGATGCGCTTAGCAGGGCATATCGACCGTGACGTAGCGATTGGCGTAGCGATCCCATTGCCGCTCGGGGCGGGTGCATTGGGGCTGCTCTGCCGGCATGCTGGCGTAGCGATCTTGGTAATCGCGCTCATAGGCGCTGCGATCGTCGTCATAGTAGCCGTCATCATAATAGCCATCGCGCTCATAGGCGCGCTCGGCCTCGCGGCGCTCGCGCCGTTCTTGCGCGGCGCTGGCGATGGCCACGCCCAGCACAAGGCCGAGCACGCCGGCGGCGACGGCTTCGTTGCGCCGGTCGCGGCGGCGATCGTAGCGATCGTGGTGGTAGTCGCGCTCATAGCGGCGGTCGTGGCCGCGCCGGTCGCGCGCTTCGGCGGCGGCCGGGGCGAGGGTGGCGAAGGCCAGAAGGGCCGCAGCCAGAAAAGCGGAAAATCTGCGCATGACACTGTGCTCCCGAGCCTAGCCTTGCGCGCGCGCGCCTGAATGGAACCTGAATCGCGCCTGAACGCCGAAAGCCCCCGCTTCGTCGCCGCCCGGGTGGACGCCTGCCGCGCAAGGCGCTTTGGTGGCGGGGCAGACGGGGAGTGTGCGATGCGAATGGCGTTTCTGGGCCTGGCGCTGGGCGCGATGGCTTTGGCGGGATGTGCGAGTTCGGGCGAGCGCGGCGCGCAGCAGCCGGCGAGCGTGGAACAATTGCTGGCCGGCGTGGACGTGCCGTACGCGCAATTTGTGCTCGACAATGGCCTGACCGTGCTGGTGCACGAGGACCGCAAGGCGCCGATCGTGGCGGTGGCGGCGTGGTATAATGTCGGCTCCAAGGACGAGCCGGCGGGCCAGACCGGTTACGCGCACCTGTTTGAGCACATCATGCTGTTCAACGGCACCGAGCACGTGCCGAACCTGATCGAGCCGCTGCGCGACATGGGCGCCACCAATTGGAACGGCACCACCTGGTTTGACCGCACCAATTATTTCCAGACCGCGCCCACGCCGGCGCTGGAGCGGGTGCTTTATCTCGAGAGCGAGCGGATGGGCTATCTGCTCGGCGCGCTGACGCAAACCGCGCTCGATGCGCAGCGCGGCATTGTGCAAAACGAAAAACGCCAGGGCGATAATCAGCCTTATGGGCTGGCGTTCTACCGCATCCTTGAGCGGCTTTTCCCTGAAGGCCACCCCTATCGCCATTCCACCATCGGCTCGATGGCCGATCTGGACGCGGCGTCCGTGGAGGCGATGCGGCAATGGTTCCGTGAAAATTACGGGCCGAACAATGCCGTGCTGGTGCTGGCGGGCGATATCAACGCCGCCGAAGCGCGCCCCTTGGTGGAGCGCTATTTCGGGCAAATCCCGCGCGGCCCGCAGAACGAGCCGGCGCAAGCGGACGTGCCGACGCTCGAGGCGCGCATCGACGATGTGATGCACGATCGCGTTTCCAACACGCGGCTCTACCGCACCTGGATCGTGCCGGGCCTCACGCATGAAGACACGACCGATCTTTCCATCGGCGCCTCCGTGCTGGGCGGGCTGAACAGTTCGCGGCTCGATCGCATTTTGGTGCGCGAGGAGGAGAGTGCGGTTTCCGTCAGCGCCAGCGTGCTGCCGTTCCAGCGCATTTCGATGTTTTTTGTCACGGTGGATGTGAAGCCGGGCGTGGACGCGGGCGCGGTGTCGCAGCGGCTCGACCAGATCATCGCCGAATACGTCGCCAACGGGCCGAGCGCGGAAGAGATTCAGCGCGTGGCGACCCAGCAGGTGGCCGGCGCGCTGTTCAATATCGAGCAAGTGGGCGGCTTCAGCGGCAAGACGGTGGCTTTGGCCAACGGCGCGGTGATCGCCGGTGATCCCGGCTTCTTCCGCCGCAATCTGCTCTCCTACGGCCAAGCGACGCCCGAAAGCGTGCGCGACGCGATGGGCCGCTGGCTTTCGCGCCCGGTGCATGCGCTGCGCATCGATCCGGGCGCGCGCGAAGAGTACCAGGAAGCCAGCGCCACAAATCGCCCCGCGCCGGACCCGACGCCGCCGCGCGTCACCCCGCGCGATCCGATGCCGCCGATCGGCGAGATCGCCGATCTCGATTTCCCGAGCGTGGAGCGCGCGCGCCTCTCGAACGGGATGGAGATCGTGTACGCCCATCGCGACGCAATTCCGGTGACGCTGGTGGCGTTTGATTTCAACGCCGGCGTTTCCGCCGATCCGCAGGGCGGCTTCGGCACGCAGCGGCTCATGCTTTCGGCCATGACCGAAGGCGCGGGCGCGCGCGATGCGATGCAGATCGCCGAAGAGCAGGAGCGGCTGGGCGCGGCGATCAATGCCGGCGGCTCGCTCGATCGCTCAGCGGTGACGCTGACGGCGCTTTCGGCCAATCTCGGCCTCTCGCTCGATCTGCTCGCGGACATCGTGATGCGCCCAGACTTCACCGCCGATGACGTGTCGCGTCTGCGTGATCAGCAGCTGGCGGGCGTGGCCGCGGAAGCCACCCAGCCGAATGGGCTGGCGCAACGCGCGCTGCCGCCGATCATCTACGGCGCGGCGCATCCCTATGGCCGCCCGCTTTCTGGGCTTGGCAGCGCGGATTCTGTTGCGGCGCTTGATCGCGATGCGCTGGTGCGTTTCCACCAGACGTGGATCCGGCCGGAAACGGGCAAGATCTTCGTCGTTTCCGATCGCCCGCTCTCTGAAGTGCAGCGCGCGCTCGAAACGCGCTTTGGCGCCTGGCGCGGGGCGGCGGGTGTTGCGCCCGGCGTCAAGAATTTCGCCGTCGCCGTTCCGAACCCTAGGGCGCGCATCGTGCTGGTGGATCGCCCGCAATCGCCGCAGTCGATTATCTATGCGGGCGCGGTGCTGCCGATCCAAGGCGATAGCGATACGCTGGCGCTGAACGCGGCCAACGAAGTGCTGGGCGCGGGCTTCCTCTCGCGCCTTAACACCGAAATCCGCGAGCGGCGCGGTTGGTCCTACGGGCTCGGCGGTTCGGTGCAGCTGCGCGAGCATCAAGTGCCGTACGTCATCACCGCGCCGGTGCAGGCGGACCGCACCGGCGATTCCATCCGCGTGCTGCGCGAGATGATCGATGCATTCCGCACCAATGCGCCGGTGACCGAGGCCGAGCACACGCGCACCATCAATGGCAATATTCGCCAGCTGCCGGGCGCGTTTGAAACCGCGGATTCGATCCTCGGGGCGCTGCGCTCGAACGATCTCTACGATCGGGCGGATGATTATTGGGAAGCTGTGGCCGGCCGTTACCGTGCGATGAGCGCGGCCGATATGGATGCGGCGGGCCGCGCCGTGATTGATCCTTCGCGCTTCGTCTGGGTCGTGGTGGGCGACGCCTCCGTGGTGCGCCCGCAGCTGAACCAGCTGGGGCTCGAGGTCGAGGTTGTGCAACCGCAATAGGAGCGGGGCGTTTATTTCGCAGAGGCGTGTCGGCGCGTGGGCGCGCCGCGCGTCCTTGGCGTATTAGCCAGGAGGAGACGCTCATGTATGTGGATGGTTTTGTGCTCGCCGTGCCGAAGGACAAACTCGACGAATACAAGAAGATGGCGCGCGAAGCTGGCGATGTCTGGAAGGAACACGGCGCGATCGGGTACGTCGAGGCCACCGCCGATGACGTGCCGTACGGCGAGCTGACGTCTTTTCCGCGTGCCGTGATCGCCAAGGACGATGAGATCGTTGTGTTTTCTTACGCGCTTTATGAATCGCGCGCCAAGCGCGACGAAGTGATGAAGAAGGTGATGGAAGACCCGCGCCTCAAGTGTCAGATGGAAGGCCCCCCGTTCGACGGCAAACGCATGATCTGGGGCGGGTTTGAGAGCTTCGTGAGCCTTTAGGCGCTTAGCGGGGCAGGCGCGGGCCTTGGACCGCCGGCGTCCTCGACGGCCGTTCGTGTCCTTTGTGAAAAGCTTTGTGTCTTTGTGTGAACCACGAAGACGCGAAGGGCGCACGAAGATCACGAAGAAGAGCCGGCGAGGACGCCGGCGGTCCAAGAAAAAGGCGCGGGGGTTTCCACCCGCGCCTTTCACATTCGCCGTGCGGCGAACTTAGTCGGCGCCGTCTTCGCCGATCGGGAAGCCACGCACGCGCAGCAGCGCGTTCACGTCCGGATCGCGGCCGCGGAATTGGCGATACGCCTCGGCGCGGTCGGTGGAATTGCCCGGCGCGAGGATGATGTTGCGCATGCCGGCGGCGGCCGTCGGATCGAACACGTTGCCGGTGCTTTCGAACATTTCCCACGTATCGGCGTCCATCACTTCGGACCAGAGGTACGAATAATAGCCGGCCGAATAGGCGTCGCTTGAGAACAGATGCCCGAATTGCGGCAGGCGGTGACGCATCACCATTTCCCGCGGCATGTTGAGCGCGGCGAGCGTGTCGCGTTCAAACGCGTCAGGATCGGTCACCGCGTCGGCGCGGTTGTGCAGCGCCATGTCCACCAGCGCGGAGGAGAGATATTCCACCGTTTCGTAGCCCTGGTTGAAGGTGGCCGCGTTGTTGATGCGATCGACCAGCGCCTGCGGCATCGGCTCGCCGGTGCGATAGTGGCGCGCGAAGCGATCGAGGATCGGGCGCGAGAGCACCCAATGCTCGTGCACTTGGCTGGGATATTCCACGTAATCGCGCGGCGTGCCGGCCAGGCCCGGATAATTCACTTCCGAGAGCAGGCTGTGCAGCGCATGGCCAAATTCGTGGAACAGCGTTTGGGCGTCGTCCAGCGAGATCAGCGTCGGCTGGCCGTTCGGCGCCTGCACGAAATTGTTGTTGTTGGAGGTGATCGGTGTGATCACGCGCCCGGTATAGGTGTTGTGGCCCTGATAGCCGCTGGCCCACGCGCCCGAGCGTTTGCCGGGGCGGGCGAAGGCGTCGAAATAGAACAGGCCCTGGTAGGAGCCGTCGCGGTCGCTCACTTCGAACACGCGCACGTCTTCCTGGAAGACGGGCACCGTGCCGGTGATTTCACGGAAGGTGAGGCCGTAAAGCTCGCCCGCCATGAAGAACATGCCGTTGATCATGTTGTTCAGCTCGAAATACTCGCGCACTTCGTTCTGATCGAGATTGTAGCGGTCGCGGCGCACCTGCTCGGCATAGAATAGATAATCCCACGGCTCGATGGTGATGCGCGCGCGCTGGCGATCGGCGATGGCCTGCATGTCGGCCACTTCCTGATGCACGCGCGCCACGGCCGGGCGCCATACGCGCTCCATCAGCTCCTGCGCGCGCGCGGGATCGCGGGCCATGGTGTCGTCCATGCGCAGGTGCGCGTGGGTGGGAAAGCCCAGGATTTGCGCGCGCTCGGCGCGGAGCGCCAGGATTTCCGTGATGATCGCGTTGGTGTCGTTCGCGTCGCCGTTATCGCCGCGGTTCTTGAACGCCGTCCACACTTGTTCGCGCAGGCGGCGGTTTTCGGAGAAGGTGAGGAACGGATCGACGCTCGAGCGCGTGTTGGCCACGGCCCAGGCGTTCGGGCGCCCGCGGCGCACGGCTTCCGCGCGCAGCGCGTCGCGGATCGAGGGCGGCAGGCCGGCCAGATCGCGCTGCGTGTTGATGAAGATCGCGGTGTCCTCATCGGCCAGCAGGCGGCGGTTGAATTCGGTGAACCTGCCTGAAAGCTCGGTGTTGATGGCGCCGAGGCGGGTTTGCTGTTCGGGTGTCAGCGCCGCGCCCGCGCGCACGAATTGCGCGTGCGTGCGCTCCAGCAAGCGCAGCTGCTCGGCGGTGAGGCCGAGATTGGCGCGGTTTTGAAACAGCGTGTCGATGCGCTGGAACAGGGCGCGGTTGAAGGTGATCTCGTTGCTGGCGCGGGTCAGGCGCGGAAACCACTCGGCTTGCACCTGCTGCACTTCCGGGTTGGCCACATTGCCCGAGAGCACCGAGAAAAGCGTGCCGGCGCGGCCGAGATGATCGCCCGCGCGCTGCATCGCTTCGATCGTGTTGGCGAAGGTGGGCGCCTCGGGATTGTTGGCGATGGCGGCGATTTCCGCCGCTTGCAGGCGGATGCCGAGATCGAACGTGGCGGGGAAGGCGGCGGCCTGCGCGTGATCCCACGGCGGCACCCCGCCATGGGGGCCAGTCCAAGCGGCGAGCAGGACGTTCTGGTTGGCTTCGGCGGTGAGGCGTTCCACGTCGGTTTGGGCCTGTTGATAAGCGGCGAGCTGTTCGGGCGAGACATTGGTCGCGGCGCCAGTGGAAGCGCAGCCGCCAAGAGCGGCGAGCGCAATCAGGCTCGCGGCGATGAGATGTGTTTTCATGGGATCCCCCAAATGCGTCCGCGCCCCGGCGGCGGGGCGCTTAACTTGGGCGCCTTTTTGGCGCTGGGGGGCCGCCAGGGCAAGGGCGCGGGGCGCGGCCGGCGCCCCCGGGCGCCGTCATTTGCGACGAAAGGCCGGCGCGGCGCGTTAGAACTCGATCTCGACCAGCACCTCGTCGCCGGGGACAAAACCCACCCCGCCCTCGGGGGTTTCGATATTGGCGCGCACCGTGTCGATGCCGGGCCAAGGCGCTGTTTGCCGCTCAACCGCGCAGACCGGGGCCGCCGGCGTATGCATGACGCAGCGCAGCGCGGCGCTGACGCCCACGCGGGGGATGTGCGGCGGCGCGGTGAGCCGCACGCTGAACGGGCCGCGGCCGGAATAATGCAGGCTGAGCGGGGTCATGTCCGGCGGCGCGCCGAACAGGACCGGCAAATAGATGCGCTGGCCGGCATGGGCGGCGATGTAGTCGCCCTGGCTTTCGTGGATGACGAAGCGCGCGGCGAGCGACAGCGCGGCCGCGCCGAAGCCCTGACCTTCCGGCCTTTCGTGATCGAGCGCGCAATCGAGCGTGCGGTCGCTATTGATCAGGCAGGCCAGCGTTCCCCGGCCCACCAGGCCGGCGGCGCGCGCGGCCGGCGGGTAGGCGGCGGCGACCGCATCGGCGTTCGGCGCATCCGCCCAGACCGGCAGCTCCACCCGCGCGGCTTGCGGCACGCTGTCGTACACCGCCGCGACCCATGATTCCTCGTCGGGCTGGCTCACATGAAAGCGCACCGGCACGCGCACGCGCGCGCCCGCAACCGGGCGCCCGTCTTGCTCGGCCGGGCGCAGGCGGAAGCTCTGGCTGATGCCGAGCGCGGCTTCGCCAATGCCCCAGCCCAAGGGCGTTTCCTCGACCACTTCGCAGGGTGCGGTCGTATCCAGCTGGATCACGCAATCGAGTATGACGCGCCCGACAACGCCTTGATTCAACGCGCCTTGCGGGTAGTAGCGCATGAACGTCTCGCCATCGGGGCGGCCGATCCATTCGGGATCGCGGAATTCCTGCGCGCCCGCGCCGGCGGCCAAAAGCAGCGCCATCGCGCCGAGCGGCCCCGCCAGTTTGATGCTCACGTCCCGCCTCCCTGAACCGGGCGCGAGTTTAAGCCGGCGATGCGCGGCGGCAAATCGGTTTCGGGAAGGGGCGGCGGCTGTTAGCCTGGCGGCCGGAAAACCGGGAAGGGATGGATCATGCGTGCAATGCTCTTTGCGGCCGCGGCGGCCTTGGCGGCCTGCGGGCAGAATGCAAATCCAGGCGCTGGCGCCGGGGCGGCGCAACAGGCGTCTGCCGGCGGCGCTGTTTTCCCCAGCACGATTGCGGCGGCCTACCGGCTGGAGGCCACGCTGCACGCCCCCGAAGGCGCGATGCCGATCGTGATGCAGGCGGATGGGCCGCGCATGCGCATGGAATTCCGCGGCGGGCAAGCCGTCACCATGATCGCTAACACGGAAACCGGGGAAGCGCTTTCGGTGGTGCAGGTCGCCGGGCAGACGGTAGCGATGCGCTCGGACGTGGGCGCGCCCAGCTTTCGCGATCCGCTGAAAGACTGGAAGGACTCGGCCGCCACCAACGCCACCCACGCCGGCGCGTGCTCGGGCGCCGGCGAGACGGGGTCGCTATGGACCCAGACCCAAGACGGCGTGCCCCATACCGCCTGCGTCACCGCGGACGGGATTATGCTCAGCGCCGCCGCCGGCGGGCAGACGGTGTGGGAAACCACCAGCATCCAGCGCGGCCCCCAGCCGGCCAGCGCGTTCGAATTGCCCCCCGGCGTGCGGGTGGTCGATCCCGACGATCTGGGATCGATGATTGAAGTGTTTGGCGGGGGCCGCCCGTGAGCCGGCGCCATAATCCCGCCTGAGGCGAAGGGTTCACATGCAATGCGCCGCGCGGCGCCTCTTCCCGTTGTGCGCCGCCGCACGGCGGTGCTAGAGGACGTGGCTCGGCAGGGACGACGGACGCCTAAATGGTTAATTTAGCGGCAGCAACGGCAGCGGCGCCAGATTTGGCGTCCAGCGTCATGCGCCTGCTGCCGCGCGAGTTTCAGGACGCGTTCGTCCAATCGCCGGACGTCTTCATGTTCTTCATGTCGATGGGCCTGGCGGCTGTGGCCGTCACCACGTTCTGGGTGATCTTCGGCATGTTGCGCGCCAGCCGCGTGGCGCGCATCGCGCTGCGCGCGCAGGCGCTCAAGCGCACCAAGGATCACCGCGCGCTGATCCTGATCGGCGAGATCGAAGGCGGGGGCTTCCTGCTGCGTCAGGAAATGAAGGAAGCGATCGAAGACAATTTCGGCATGTTCTCGTTTGAGCAGAACGTGCAGGTCGATCTCTTCCCGATCCGTTTGAAGACGCTGCCCACGCGCAGTCACGCCGAAACGCGCCGCCGCATCGCGGTGGAAGCCGCCGAAGCGCTCGAGCGTTCGGCCGCGGACGTGATCGTGTGGGGCAAGCGCAATTGGATGGGCAAGGTCGATCTGCGCCTCACCACGCTGCCGGCCTATGGCCGCCAACATGAAGTGCAGGATTTTCAGCTCGGCTGGAAAGTCGGCCGCCCGGATGAAGCCGCCCAACGCGCGCTTGCGTTCGCGCTGGCGCGCAAGGCGCGCCCGGTGCTGCACCGCCCGCAAGATTACAAGCCCGAGCGCCTGCAGCCGATCGTTGAATCGCTCGACAAGATGGTGACGGCGCAGCCGGAAGAAATTTCGGAAAACCTGTTCCTCGACATCCTCTCGGATTTCGCCTCCGGCGCGCTCTCGCTGGGCGAACGGGGCGGGCACATCAAATGGCTCTCCAAGGCGCTCGATGCGCGCCAGCGTTATCTGGACAAGGTGGATCGCTCCACCGATCCCAGCGCCTGGGGCGCGGCGCAGCAGGAGATCGGCCGCGCGCTGACCTCGCTGGGCGAACGCGAGGGCGCGCGCGACAAGCTGGAAGAGGGCGCGGCGCGCCTGCGCCTCGCTATGGACGCGCTGCGCGCGTCAGATTCGCTGCAGCAGGCCGAAAGCGCGCTGCGCGCGCTGCAACGCGCCGAACAGACGCTGCAACAGCGCCGCCGCGTCGGGCTGCGCTGGCCGAGCTAAATCTCGATACTTAAAGGTTGGAGCGCGCGCCCCCCGGCGCGCATACTGGCGCAAGCGGCGCAGGAAGATGCGGGCCGAGGGCCCGCGCTCCAACTTTCAAAAGTCTCATACCGCCTCAGCTCGCCTGCACCTCGCGCGGCGCCTTCTTGCTCAGCTTGGGCTTGCGCTTGAGGCGCTTCTTGAATTCGCGCACGGCTTTGGAATTGGCGAAGCTGGAATAGATGTTCTTCAGTTTGGCGGGCGCGACGTTGAGTTCAAACCGCGCCGTCACTTCAGCGCCTAAGCTTTCGCTCTGCACGATCGTCACCGCCTGGCGCATCGGCGCCGGGGCGGCGGCGAGCACGGCTTGCACGGCGGTTTGCACCACGCGGCTTTGGCCAGCGTCCGGCAACAGAAACGCGAGCTTGAATTGCGCGCTGGCGGGCTTCAGCGCCAGTAGGCGCTGCAAGGTCGCGTAGGTGACGTCGGCGATGCCGGGCGTCATCAGCGCGTAGCCCACGCGCGCGGGATCGGCGAAGGCGGGCATCGGATTGCCGGCGATTTCCTTGGGCAGCGCGCGCAGCGCCCAGGCGGGGCCGACGCCCCACAGCGTTTTCATGTCCGCGCGCGCGGTGGAGCCCAGCGTATCGACCACGATGGTGGTGCGGGCCGGCGCAAAATGCAGCATGGCGAGAACGCCGAGAACGAACGCAAGCACGCCCGCGCCGGCGGCCCAATATATCCAGTCCACGACATTTCCCCCTCAAACCCGCGCGGACGCTAGCGCCGCCAGCCGGCGCCGCCAAACGCATTCGCGTGGCGCTGCGCGATTTTTGAGCCGGGCGCCTCCGGGCGGGGCCGTTCTGGGCTGACGCGGCGGGCGCGAGCGGTTACCCTGGCGCGGGAAACGGGCGATTTGGACTGATGCAGCGCAAACTCACGGCGATCCTGTCGGCGGACGTGGTCGGCTATAGCGCGCTCATGGAGGGCGACGAAGCGGGCACGCTGGAGCGCCTCAAGGCTAACCGCGCCCGCATTTTCGACCCGCAGGTGGCGATCCATGGCGGGCGGCTGTTCAAGCTGATGGGCGATGGCGCGCTGGTGGAATTCGCCAGCGTGACCGCGGCGGTCAATTGCGCGCTGGCGATCCAGGCGGCCAGCGAGGCGGCGGGCGGCGAGAAGCCGATCCGCTATCGCATCGGCATCAATCTGGGCGAAGTGATCGTCGAGAATGACGATATCTACGGCGAGGGCGTGAATGTCGCCGCGCGCATCCAGGCGCTGGCGCCCGTGGGCGGGGTCGCGCTCTCGAAAATGGTGCGCGATAATGTCGAGGGCAAAATGCCCTGCACCTTCACCGACATGGGCGAGCACGCGGTGAAAAATATCGAGCGCCCGGTGCATGTGTTTTCCGTGCACGCGGGCGCGGCTGAGGAGGAAGAAGAGCCAATGAGCGAGGCGCCGCGCAAGCTTTCCATCTGCGTGCTGCCGTTCGCCAATATGAGCGACGACCCGCAGCAGGAATATTTTTCGGACGGCATCAGTGAAGACATCATCACCGATTTGAGCAAGGTGTCCGCGCTCGCGGTGGTCTCGCGCAACAGCGCGTTCATGTACAAGGGCAAGCATGTCGATCTGCCGCGCGTGGCGCGCGAGCTGCGCGTCAGCCACGTGCTGGAAGGCAGCGTGCGCAAATCTGGCGGGCGCGTGCGCATCACCGCGCAGCTGATCGATGGAATCAGCAACGATCACGTCTGGGCCGAGCGGTATGACCGCGACTTGAACGATATCTTCGCGCTGCAGGATGAAATTTCGCAGGCGATCGTCGCGGCGTTGAAGCTCAAATTGCTGCCGGGCGAGCGCAAAGCCATCGAAACCCGCGGCACCGAAAACGCCGAAGCCTACAATCTCTATCTCATGGCGCGGCAATATTATCTGACCGGCAATTTCGGCGACAAGCGGCGCGAGGAAGCGATCATCCGCTTCTGTCAACGCGCCGCCGCGCTCGATCCCAAATATGCGCAGGCATGGACGTTGCAAGCGCTCGCGGAAAACCGGCAGCGTTATTATTACGGCGTCGCCAATGATGGCGGCATGGCTTCGGCCGAGCGCGCGCTGTCGATCGATTCCAATCTGGGCGCGGCGCACGGGGTCAAGGCTGGCATTTTTTTCGAAGACGGTAAAATGGCGGAAGCGGAGATCGAACTCGCCGAAGCGCTGCGGCTCGACCCCGAATCTTTCGACGTCAATCGCACCGCCGCGCTCATAAATTTGCGCCATCGCCGCTATGAGGAAGCGATCC